>JAZDLB010000282.1:0-6281 GCA_043802565.1 Candidatus Zixiibacteriota bacterium
TTTGCTTAGAGATGAGGAAGGGGTTGCGGCACAGGTCCTTTCGATGTATGATATAGATTATAAAGAAGCTTATGAAGAGCTAAAAAATATTCAATCAGGAAAACCTTCTTCATATGGAAAGAAAAGGAAAAAAAGTAAAACCCCGGCACTGGACCATTTTGGAAGGGATCTAACCGAACTGGCTCGTAAAGGTAAATTAGACCCGGTAATTGGAAGGGAAAATGAGATCGAGAGGGTCTCTCAAATACTTTCCCGCAGAAAGAAGAACAATCCAGTTTTAATCGGGGAACCAGGAGTAGGCAAAACAGCTATTGCCGAGGGGTTAGCTCAAAAGATAGTTGAAGGAAAGGTGCCACAGACCTTAGAGAATAAAAGGATTGTAACCCTGGATATGGCTTCATTGGTAGCTGGCACAAAATACAGAGGACAGTTTGAAGAGAGGATGAAAGCGGTGATGAACGAGATCATCAACTCCAAGGATGTCATAATTTTTATTGACGAGCTTCATACCATTGTAGGAGCAGGTGGAGCTGAAGGCTCTTTAGATGCTTCCAATATATTCAAGCCTACCCTTTCCAGAGGTGAGATCCAGTGCATAGGTGCAACTACTCTGAATGAATATAGAAAATATATAGAGAAAGATGGTGCCTTGGAAAGAAGGTTTCAAATTGTGATGGTTGATCCTCCAACTACTCAGGATACCATTAAAATTTTGAATGGCTTAAAGCAGAAGTATGAAGAACATCACAAGATAAAAATTATAGATGAGGCAATTGAAGCTGCAGTGAAACTATCTGATAGATATGTTTCTGGTAAATTCCAACCGGATAAAGCGTTAGATGTTATAGACGAAGCTGGCTCACATGCACATCTTTCCACCTATACTAAACCACCTGAATTTGGAGAATTCGAGCAGGTGATTATTCAACTCCAGAAAGAAAAGGATTTAGCAGTTAAAAACCAGGAGTTTGAAAAAGCGGCCCAGTTAAGGGATGAATTGAAATTTAAAAAGGAGGAGCTGGAGTCTCTTAAGAGGAAATGGGAAGAGGAAAAAAGCAAAGAGGTGGTGATTCTAACGGCAGAGGATATTGCTCAGATTGTTTCCAAGATGACCGGTATCCCGGTTTTCAGATTAGAGGAGAAAGAATCCAAAAAACTTTTGAGGATGGAAGAGGAGATAATGAAAAGGCTGGTAGGCCAGGATGAGGCAGTTACAGCTATAACTAAAGCCATACGCAGGTCCAGAGCAGGCTTGGGAGATCCGAGAAGGCCAATTGGCTCTTTTATTTTCCTGGGTCCTACAGGAGTAGGAAAAACTGAATTGGCGCGCTGTTTAGCCGCCTTCTTATTTGAGGATGAGGATTCTTTGATCCGCATAGATATGTCCGAGTATATGGAGAAGTTCTCAGTCTCAAGATTAATAGGTGCTCCTCCTGGATATGTGGGTTATGAAGAAGGTGGACAATTAACCGAGAAAGTCAGACGGAAACCGTATTCAGTTGTGCTCTTAGATGAGATTGAGAAGGCTCATCCAGAGGTGTTTAATATTCTTTTGCAGATGTTGGATGATGGGGCTTTAACTGATAGTTTCGGTCGAAGGGTTGATTTCAAGAATAGCGTAGTAATTATGACTTCCAATCTGGGCACAAGGGAGATAAAATCTGGAAAAGCCTTAGGGTTTCAAAAAGATGACATAATCTCCAACTTTGAACAGATGAAGCAGAAGATAACAGATGAGCTTAAAAGGACTTTTAATCCTGAGCTTTTAAACCGGATCGATGAGGTTATTATCTTCAAGCCCCTGGGAATGAACGAGATAATGCAGATAATCGATATCCTCTTAAAAGATGTGGCAAAGAGGTTGACTGAAAAAGGTATCACTTTTGAGTTGACGGATAAAGCTAAGGAGTTCTTGGCGGAAAAAGGTTACAATCCAACATTTGGAGCCAGACCTTTGAAAAGGGCTATTCAGAAATATTTAGAAGACCCTCTGGCTGAGGAGATTTTGAGGGGTCAATTTGTTAAAAATTGCCACGTAGCTGTGGACCAGAGAGGAGAGGATAATCTTCATTTTGAGATAAAGATTAGAAAGGAAGGGGAGATTAAAAAATCTTTAAAGCCTTAGATAGATTCTTTTTGCTTAAAGAATATAAGTTTTGTGCTTGCCAGGTCCCCTGACCTGGCAAGTTTATTTTCCGTCGGGTCAGAAGATCCGACGTTCACGTTATGGGTTAAAAGTAAAGCTAAAGCTTTACACTCCAACATCCGTAGAGGGGGCTCCCAGCCCCGCTTAGGTGTTTGACATCCGCCTGAGGCGGACAACGGTCACATTTAAGATTAAAAAATCTTTAAAGCTTTAGGTAGATTTTTCTTGCCAAAAAGATAAAAGTTTATTAACTTCTAAAACCAAATTCCCCGTATATAGGGGAGTGGGTTTAATTTCGATTTTTTTAGAAGTGTTTTGCTCTGTAGGAAAGGAGGTGCTTTGTAATGGCGCATAAGAAAGGTGTAGGTAGTTCCAGAAACGGTAGGGATTCACATGGTCAGAGATTAGGTGTTAAAAAGTTCTCTGGAGAAAAGGTCTTGGCTGGCTCTATTTTAGTCCGGCAGAAGGGGACTAAAATCCATCCAGGATATAATGTGGGTATGGGAAAAGATAATACTCTATTTGCCCGGATAACTGGACTGGTTAAATTTGAAAGACAGGGAAGAGACAAAAAGCTTGTAAGCGTATATGCTTAATTATTTTTTCTTGCTTGATAAAAATTTCACAAGGTCTGTAGAGAGGGAACATCCACTTTTGCGGAACAAATTCGTAGTGCGTCCGCCTGAGGCGGATTAGCCTCGCTATGGCGATCCTGAAAGGGTCGCACTAGGAGGAAGAAAAAAGCAAATCTGGAGATTTGCCCAAAAAGGATCACTGCTCTTTAAAATTTTAAATTTTTCTCAAGATGAAACCTTTTGGCATCTTTTTAAGCGGCTGTGGCTATAAAAATGGTACCGATATCTGGGAAGCGGTATTAGTCAATTATTTCCTGGAGGAGAGGAAAATAAAGACCATATCATTCTCTTCTCAGCCTTATAATCTGGATAGTTCTGATAATAGTGAAAAAAGTCCACAAACCGTTCCTTCAAATTTTTTCTCCGAGATGTCTTTGATCACCCGTGATAGGTTAAAAGAGCTAAGGGAGATTAGCTTTGAGTCCCTGTCAGCCTTGATACTTTTAGGAGGACAAGGTCTGTTGAAAAAATTCACTCAAGCGGATGAGAAGAATCTGTTCTTAAAGGTTGAGCCGGAGCTGAAAAAACTAATCCGTGAAATTTACAGGCGAAAAAACCCCATTGCTGGTTGTGGAGTAGCTAGTCTGGTAATAGCTTCCTGTCTGAGGGATATTGCTACTTCTCCTTTAACCTTAACCCTGGGGAATGATTTGGAATTATCCAGCCAGCTTGAGAAGATGGGGGTCAATCACGTGATAACCAGAGCCCAGGAAGCAGTGATAGATTCTGAAAATTGGATAGTGACTACCTCCGGCTCTCAGATTAAAACCAATCTGAGCGAACTGGGGATAGGTTTGAAGAATTTAATTGATGGTATTTTAGAGCTAACCCAAAAAACGCAATAGAGAAAAGGAGGTATCTATGCGAGAGATATCGGTTAAAGATATTATCAGCACCGTGAAGGGTCTCTGTATCGATGCTAATTATAATTTAGGGGAGGACGTGGAAAAGGCTCTGAAAGAGGGATATCAGAAGGAAGAGTCGCTAACCTCAAAGGAAACTCTTGGCCAGATTCTGGAAAATATCAATATAGCCAAAGAAGGAGAATTCCCCTTATGTCAGGACACCGGTTTTGCAGTAGTCTTTGTGGATATGGGAGACCAGGTCTTTGTTAAGGATGGAAATCTGTTTGAGGCAATCAATGAAGGGGTCAGACAGGGATATAAAGAAGGGTATCTGCGCAAATCTATCTTGGGAGATCCGATCGAGAGGAAAAACACCGGGGATAATACTCCTGCAGTCATTCATATGAATGTGGTTAAGGGAGATAAATTGAAGATAATCGTAGCTCCCAAGGGTGGTGGAAGTGAGAATATGTCCGAGGTTAAGATGATGAAGCCATCTGATGGTGTAGAAGGTGTGAAAGAGTTTGTTATCGATATGGTCAGAAGGTCTGGTTCCAATCCTTGCCCTCCCATAATTGTCGGAGTAGGTATTGGAGGAACCTTCGAGAAGTGTGCTGAGATGGCTAAAAGAGCCCTTCTAAGGCTAGTTGGCTCTCAAAATCCAAATCCATTTTATGCCAATCTGGAGAAAGAGCTATTGGAGAAGGTAAACAAATTAGGGATAGGTCCCCAAGGGTTCGGAGGAAGGGTAACTGCTTTAGCTGTTCATGTAGAGACTTACCCCTGTCACATAGCTTCTTTCCCAGCTGCAGTTAATATCCAGTGCCATGCTGACAGACATAAAGAGGCTATTATCTAAATATAAAAGAGATTAAATTAAAAAATCGGAGGTTAAAATGCCAGCTAAAAAAATCACTACCCCTTTGACTGATCAGGTAGTTGAGAGTTTAAAAGCAGGCGATAATGTATTGATCAGCGGTGAGATATATACTGCCAGAGATGCGGCCCATAAAAGGATGACAGAGATGTTAGATAGAGGGGAGAAATTGCCCTTTGATCTGAAAGGACAGCTGATTTACTATGTAGGTCCATCTCCTGCTCGCCTAGGGAAAGTGGTGGGTTCTGCTGGACCAACTACCTCAGGCAGGATGAATAAATATGCTCCCAGAATTCTTCAAGCTGGCTCAAAAGGGATGATCGGTAAAGGGGAGATGGGACCTGCAGTAGCAGAGGCTTTGAAAAAGTACAAGGGGGTCTATTTCGCCGCAGTAGGTGGAGCGGCGGCCTTAATTGCCAAATCAATTACCGCGAATGAACTGGTTGCCTGGGAGGAGTTAGGGGCTGAAGCAATTCGCCGGTTCAAAATTAAAGATTTCCCAGCGATTGTAGTTCAGGATTGTCATGGTGGGAATCTTTATGTAGAAGGGGTGAAAAAATACCAGCGAGCTTAAAGGGAAAACTTTTAAAAAGATATTGGTAAAATTGTAGGGGCACGGCGCGCCGTGCCCCTACTTGTAATAGGAAAACTGATCATCAACTTCACGTAGCAGAGGTTTTAGACCTCTGCTGCTGAGCCCTGAAGGCTCAGCTACGCGTCCTATTGGAGACTACGGGAGATAAAAAGATGAAAAAGATAATTTTAGGGTTCAGTTCAGTTTTTATTCTTTCTTTATTTCTGGTAACCTCTCTTCAGGCTCAAGCTTTAACCCATCTGGTTGGAAAAGGCGGAGTAGAGTTCTCTGTTAATTATTTATTTTATGAAAGGGAGCTTAAATACATCCAGTTTAAAGTCGAAGGCGAAGAGTATACTGATGCGCAATTGAATTCGTTGAACCGAGATTTTGGAATTAAAAGTAAAAACCCGATTTACTATCTGCAAACTACCTTCGGTTTTGCCGGAAATACCCAGTTACAGATTGGAGTGGGGATGACTTCTCAAGATCTTAAATTTAATGACAAAACTGAATACAATGATGATGTAACACTGGAAAAGAACAAAACGGTTTTCGTGAAATTAGGTTTGGGTGGTGGCTATCATTTCCCGTTTGGACTTTTGTTCACAGGCAGAGGAACAGTTTCTATCTATCCTTTAACTGACATGGGAGATACCACAAACTTTGAGGGTGATGGAGCTTATGGAGAATGGGAGATCGGTTTAACTGGTGGATACGATTTTAAACCTGTCCCCTTGATAAACTTAACACCCTTTTTGGGATTTGAATATACTGGTGCCTTAGAATATCTCTCTGGCACCAGTTATGACGATGGTTCAGAGAGTGATCTTGATTTACGATTTCGTGAGAAAAAATCAACTGGAATTTATTTTGGTTTAGATCTGAGCTGGAAAGAGCTCTTCTTAAAAGGTGAAGGTCATTTTGGAGCCAGAAAGGGATTTTTTCTTCAAACAGGTGTGAGACTGTAGTAATTCTTCTGTGCCAGCCATCCGCCTGAGGCGGACTGATCTGGCTGGTAAGAATATAAGAATATTATATTATGCCGTCGGGTCAGGGGACCCGACAGCCACATAATTATTGAATTAAATTCAGGGGCATAGCAATCTGTGTCTTAATGAAACTCCATACCATCTAAAACTATCTGTCAGATCAAGACTTCGTGAATCTTCTTTTTTTACCCATTTTCCCCTTGACAACCTTA
>JAZDLB010000283.1:0-4087 GCA_043802565.1 Candidatus Zixiibacteriota bacterium
AAGGATGTATGCTAAAGGTTATGTGGTTGCTTCAGAGGGGAATATGAGTGTCCGGATTGGAAATAATAAAATTTTAGTCACTCCATCTGGTAAAAATAAAGGATTGCTTAAGGAAAAAGACTTGGTTATAGTTGACCTGGAGGGGAAAAAACTTGCCGGTCCGCAGGATCCAAATTCGGAGAATTTAAAACCTTCTTCTGAGCTTTTGATGCATCTTTTCGTCTATCAGAAAAGGAAAGATGTCAAGGCCGTGGTGCATGCCCATCCTCCTTATTCATTAGCTTTTGCTTCTGCTCATCTCCCTTTAGCCCAGAATTTATTGCCAGAAGTGATTATGTTCTTAGGAGAAATTTCCTTAACTCCTTATGCTACACCTTCAACTGAAGAGGTCCCAAAATCTTTTTCTCCATTCATAGAAAAGCATAATGCTTTCCTGCTTGAAAATCACGGGGTTTTAACCCTGGGTAAAGATATATTCGAAGCTTATAGTCGCCTGGAGATGGTAGAGCATTTAGCTAAGGTTAATTTATTATGCAGAATTTTAGGAAAAACAGAAGAGCTATCAAAAGAATCTTTAGATAAATTAGAAAAGTTGAAAAGGATATGAGAAAAGTTATAGTGGAAAAAGCAGAAAGGCTGGAGAAGGTTCCACCTTATCCTTTGTTCGATATCAATCGAACTCTGAAGAGGCTGGATAAAAAAGGAGTGGAGATAATCGATTTAGGTCGATTCGATCCTGCTCTTTCTTTGCCGGATTCAATTCAAAAGGTCTTGCCTTCGCTTTATACTAAAGAGAACTTCAGTTATGCGGAAGCAGATGAGGTCTTAAAATTAAAAGAGATTTTTTCTATCTGGTTCAAGAAAAGATACGGGGTTTTGTTAAATCCTAAAACCGAGATTTATTTCTATACAGGCAAAGGAGAAGCTATAGCTCAATTATCCCTCTTTTTCGTCAACCCCGGGGATAAGGTTTTCATAACTGAGCCTTCCAGTCAGATTTACAAAGGTTGTACCCGGTTAGCTGAAGGAGAGATAGAAGTCCTTCCTCTTTTAGAAAGGAACGATTATCTTCCGAATTTAAACCCTCTAAAAAGTCAGAGTAAAGATAAGGGTAAGTTTTTCTTTTTAAACTTTCCTCATAATCCTACAGGCTCTTTAGCGGACCTTCTTTTCTATCAAGAATTAGTTGAGATAGCTTTAAAAAATAATATCCGGGTAGTGCAGGATGCCTCTTATAATGAGATCTACTTTGATGAGCATTTACCTCCCAGTCTGATGCAGGTTGGAGATGGTAAAAAGGTTGGGGTGGAATTACATTCGCTTTCAACTGGCACCGGACTTTCAGGATTAGATTGTGGTTTTATAGTTGGGAACAGGGAGATGGTTTATGGACTGGAGTCTCAGAGTAAACTTTTTAGCCAGCGGAAAAACAAGCTTATCCTTAAATTAGCTGAAGCTCTTCTGCAGGAATATGAGTCGATAATAAGCAAGAACCGGGAGGAGTATAAAGTCAGAAAAGATGTGATGATAGAAATCCTTTTGGGTTTGGGCTGGAGAGCAAAGAAACCTAAGGCAACGCCATTTTTCTGGGCTCAAATCCCTGGCAGATATTCATCCTTAGGTTTTTGCCGGATGCTTTTAAGAAGGACCGGGGTCTTAGCTTCTCCAGGTATAGAATATGGAGGAATTGGAGAGGGTTTTATCCGGCTCAGCTTGAATCAGCCAAAGGAAAAGCTTAAAGAGGCTGGGGAAAGGATAAAAGACCATTTCCATATCTGGCAAAAAAGGTACCGGAGCTAAAGAGATGGGTATAATCAGACTGCATAATATGATCTTCTACGGGTTTCACGGGGTTTCTTCTGCTGAAAAGGAAACTGGCAGAAGATTTGAGGTGGATGTGGAACTCTCCTTGGATTTATCCAGAGCTGAGCAGAGTGACAGATTGAAAGATACGGTGAATTATAAGGAAGTCTACCAGACAGTAAATGAGATTATTACGGTAGAGCACTTTTCCCTTATAGAGGCACTTGCCAGTCGCATAGCTGATGCTATTCTACTAAAGTTCAAACCTGATCTGGTCAGAGTGAAGGTCAGGAAGAAGATACCTCCGGTGCCGGGGAATTTAGATGATATCGAAGTTGAGATCGAAAGAAGAAAGTAGATTTAATATAAAAGAAGTGTGAAAATTGGCAATCGTTTATCTTGGTTTGGGATCAAATTCAGGGGATAGAGAGAAAAGTCTAAATTTGGCTTTAAAAGAGATCAAAAGATTAAAGTCCGTTGAAGTCTTGAAAATTTCTTCTATCTACGAGACGGAGCCAGTTGGTTTTAAATCTCAAAACTGGTTTCTAAATGCAGTGGTTAAAATTAAAACCAAACTGCCCCCCTTAGAACTATTCTATACTCTGCAGGGGATAGAAAGAAAAATGGGCAGAAGGAAAGGTAAAAGATGGGGACCCAGAAAAATAGACATAGATATACTCCTTTATGGCAGGATAGTTATGAAAGAAGATAAACTCATCCTTCCACACCCGCAGTTGCATAAAAGAAAGTTTGTTCTAATCCCTTTGATAGAGTTAGGCGCAAGATGGAAACACCCGGTTTTGAATTTAACTCCTAAGAGGCTTTTAGAAAATATTGAGAAAGTTCAGGAGATAAAATTATTTAAATCCTACGGATCAAAATAGGAAGGAAATGGCAGAGTTAAACTATATTGTTATAGAAGGGGCAATCGGGGCTGGAAAAACCAGCTTAGCTCAGCTTTTAGCTGAAAGGTTCGGAGCTTCTTTGGTATTAGAGGAGGTGGAGAAAAATCCTTTCTTAATGGATTTTTATAAAGACCGGAAAAGGTTCGCCTTTCAGACTCAAGTTTATTTTCTCTTGTCCAGGTTCAAACAACAACAGGAGCTATTGGAAAGGGACCTTTTCAAATCCAGGATGATAAGCGATTACCTTTTCTGGAAAGACCGGATCTTTGCCTCTATAACTTTAAGCGAGAGGGAACTTTATTTGTATGAAAAAATATTGCCCATATTAGAAAAGGACATACCCAAACCTGATCTGGTAATCTATTTGCAAACCGCACCAGAAATTCTTTATAAAAGGATTAAAGAAAAGGGAAGAGATTTTGAGAAGAGTTTAGATTCAGAATATTTATCTCATCTGGTGGAATCATATAACCATTTCTTTTTTCATTACAATTTAAGTCCTCTTTTGGTGGTGAAAAACGACAATTTAGATTTCCAGCGAAAGCCGGGTCAATTAGAGGACTTGATAAACATAATCAAAGAACAAAAAGAAGGGACCAGGTATTACGTGCCTGCAGTTGAAGGATGAGTTTTATGTCAGCCGATAAAGATCTGACTCTTCGTAAAGAAGAAAAAGTTACCGTTAAAACTTTCCAGAAGATGAAACAAAGGGGCGAAAAGATTGCCATCTTAACTGCTTATGATTTTTTCACTGCTAAAATCTTGGATGAGCTCGGAATAGATTCTATCTTAGTGGGAGATTCAGCCAATATGGTCTTTTACGGAGCAAAGAATACCCTCTCCATTACCCTGGAGCAGATGCTCTATCATACTAAAGCGGTCTCAAGTGCAGTTAAAAGGGCCCTGGTGATTGGTGATATGCCCTTTCTATCCTATCAGACCTCAATTTCAGGGGCGATTTTGAATGCCGGTAGATTTTTGAAGGAGGGAGGAGCTGAAGGAGTGAAGATCGAAGGTGGTTTGGAGATGATTGAAACTGTCAAGAGACTCATAGAAGTTGGGATACCGGTGATGGGTCATATCGGTATGACTCCTCAATCGACTGGTAAATTTGGTGGTTATTCAGTTCAGGGGAAAAATGAGAAAGGGGCACAATATCTCTTAGAAAGTGCTAAAGCATTAGAGGAAGTTGGTTGTTTCTCCATAGTCTTAGAATGTATACCCAGAGAACTGGCGGAAAAAATTACCTCCTCCCTTAAAATTCCTACCATCGGAATCGGAGCAGGTCTGGATTGCGATGGACAGGTTTTAGTGGTAAATGATATCTTGGGATTGTACGAGGAATTTAAACCCAAGTTTGTAAGAAGATATGCGGAGCT
>JAZDLB010000284.1:0-3442 GCA_043802565.1 Candidatus Zixiibacteriota bacterium
GCTGATCCCCATAAGGATTCATAGCCCAGGGAATCCACCCTAATATTTCCCACAGGTGTTCAGTATTCCATCCGCTATAAGGCCAGATTTCCAGGGTATCACTTACACCCCAACCTCCATAACTTTTTTCTCCTTCATAAACCGGCTCAGAAGTCATTCCAAACAGAAGATTCTGTTCTTTTGGATTATATGTCCATAGGGTATAGAATCCGGGGATTCCAGCAACGGAATTGACCCGGTAGGAGAATATATCCAGATCCATATGGAGAGCATCTCCTATATTCTGGACGACCTCTCCACTTTTGTTGTAAATCACATACTTGACGAAAACTGCATCCGCACACGGACCTCCCTCAGGGTCAACCACTCCCGTAGCAAAAACCTCAACCTGCAAAGGCAGAGCTGGATGTTCGAAGCAGGAGTAATGTCGAACAAAAATGTAACTCACCGGGTCATTTCCTGGAACTTTCCGGTCAAAATAAAGATAATCCTGTTTCCATCCATTAACTGGAATGAATTTGAGCCCGGTCCAATAAAAGTCAAGAGCTAAATTGTCGGCTTCAGTTCCTAAAATAAAAGAACCTCTACCACCGGGATAGATAAAGCCATAAGGAGGATGGAGCCATCTCGTATCAGCAGTCAATAAGGAACCATCGTTTTCAAACGGAACCATAAATCTTGAAGAATAGACTTCGGCCCGGGTTAGCATAGAGTTTTGTTCAATATAGAATTTGCAAACATCCGAATAGGCACTGCTTCCAGAGTCATTAACCGCACATACACGCCAATAGTAGAAAGTCTGATCCATAAGATTGTTCGCTGGCGTGTAATAAGTTTCGCTAATATTGTCAACCGTAATGGTTGAAGGACCTTCAGGAAAACTTTGGGAAGTAGAATATTGCAGAGTATAACTATCGCTATTGCTGGATTGATTCCAAACAAAGATGGGGGTAAGAGTATTCAGTATTGTAGTATCGGTTGGAGAGAAAAGTACCGGAGTGGAAGGTAGATTAGTAGCACAGTCAACCCAGATGGGACTCGACCATACCTTTTGTCCATCCTGTTGTATGATCTTTATAAAGTAGTTATTTATACCGTTGGGAGGAGTAATTTCAGGTGTCCAGGTATAAGAGATACTATCGACGGTAATCGAGTTTATGAGCGTACCGTTTTGATATAGTTCTATTTTTCCAAGGACATCTCCAGCATCGGGGTCGTTTACACTTATCTCGAAGAGAATGTTATCCGTATGACTGAAGCTCTCTCCCATCCAGTGACCCTCAGCTTTAAAAATTAACTCTATGTTTCTATCCCAGGTGGAATAGGTCCGATAATTTCTCATTGCATCCAGAATATTCTCTTTTGTCAAGCTGGGGGCAAGCACAACGGTCCAGCGAAGACCATCTCCCCAGTTGGCAGTGTGATTATCCTGTGGGCCATCTACACCCACATACCATCCATTATTCAACATCTTGATATAATTAGCTTCTTCTGACGGATTCCTTACCTCTATCCCGTTGACTCCACTGTCTGCCGTAGGAGAATAAGCATAATTGTTATAGCTTAAGTCGTAAGGATGACAAAAAGTTGCAGTAGAGCCACTTAGCTGGAGTTCGCTATAAAAAGAATCCAAATCAGAAGTAGGAGCTGTGAACACGTGGTCAGCTTCATACACATTAATATGATTATACGCTCCATTTATTGGATCATAACCAACCCACTCCTGTCCTGCAATGGCTACGAAAACATTATCTTGAGTATAGGTATTTGCCTGAAATAGTATATCAGCATATTCTCCTTCACTGAGACACCAACTGGTGTCTCCCCCGCTATGGTCAGTTACTGCAAGAAAATCGATTCCAGCTATATCTCTTGCGTATGCAAATGCCTGGGCTGGAGTACCTACTCCATCTGAATATGAAGTGTGAGAATGAAGATTGCCAAAATAGAGATTATACGTGCTGTTTGGCTCCTCTCCGGATATTTTGTTTTGTGGTTTATTTTTCTCAACAGAGCCGGAAATGATTGAGGGCTCTGACCCAAGAACCGCAGATTCAGACAGTGAAATATCTGGTCGCGATTTACCTAAAATAGTCAGGTCCGCTACGATCAGAAAAGCAACTATTATCAAAAACATTATTGCTGTCTTCATTTTTACCTCCCTTAATTATAGATGACTACTTAAGATATTGTCAAAACCTGCGTATCCAGTTTCCACCTTTTTGAAGCAAATAATGAATTCAATAAGAGATACTTCCCCTCTTAAGTACCTGTGTCAACATTGGTACCTGTTAAAAAATAAACTATTAACTTATAAATGTCAAGCTAAAACTTTACCTAACCTTCACCAACACTTAATTATCAGTATGACTCCATTAATTCTCATCACCCAAAAAAAGGGATAAAAATTTAAGTTAAATAGGATAATCAGATTTTATCAGAGGTAGAGTTAAAATCTAATCAGGTCTCTATAAGCTTTTCTACCTGCATAGAACAGCGCAAAAAGTCCAGGCAAAAGTCTTAAAAAACCCATTTTAGCAAAGGGGGATACGGTAGGTTTAATCTTTAAAGCTCTAAGTGGAGAAAATGCTTTCCGATAAAGCCGACTATATAATCTATAAAATTCCTCCGAGGGGAGCTCGGTAGGAAGAAGACTATGTGCCAAATCGAATAGACGTGTATCTGTAAAGATCAATTGATCTTTAACTTTATCGAAGAATTCAGTCCCGGGGAAAGGGGTTAAAACGGTGAACTCATGATAGTAAATCTTCATTTTGTCCATATATTCTAAGAGTGCATCGAAATCCTCTTTCTTATAATAAGGTTGAATCACGAAAGCGCCTAAAGGGTCAACTTTGTTTTTATGCAAAATTTCTATGGCCCGATTATTTTTCTCCACCGTGCATTTTTTATTTAAAGATTTAAGCTCTTCATCTTTAAAGGACTCTAATCCTAAAAAGACCTTTTTCAGTCCGATCTCTGCCCACTTCTCCACGATGTCCGGATGGCGATTTATCTCATCTACCCGGCTTAAGAGATAATACTGCTTTTTGATCCCAGCCTCTTTTATCAACTGGTAGATTTTTAGTGCATGCTGATAATCGTAGAAAAAGTTATCATCCCCGGCATAGATATAATTCTCTTCTATCTGTGAAAGTTCCTCTAAAACTAACCCTGGAGGTCTTTTCAAAAATCTCCTTCCGGTAAGAACCGGGCAGGGACAGAAATTACACTGATAGGTACAACCAGCCGAGGTAACTATTAGAGCAGTTGGTTTCCAGACTAAATGGAAATATCTTTTGCGATATTTTTGAGTTAAATCCCTTCGGGGCAAGGGGAGATGGTCCAAACTGGTTATCTGATTTTTTATGGGAGTAAAATATAACTTGTCTTTTTTGGGTAAAGCTATCCCCTCGATTTCCTCAAAAGATTTTTTCTGCTC
>JAZDLB010000285.1:0-7868 GCA_043802565.1 Candidatus Zixiibacteriota bacterium
ACCTAAATTCTAAGGAAATTTTTACCAGAAAACAGGAATTATTTTCGAGGTTAGCTAAAAGATGAAATATGCAAATAAAAGGAAGGTTAGATTAATCGTTTGAACAATAAAGAGATAGCAAAGTGAATATTAATTCTTTGAGGTTGGCATATAAATTGCGGAATAGAATAATTGAATTAACCGAAGTTATGGCACACAAGGTTTGAGGATAAAACCTCAAATCAAAGACGCGGAGAGGGGGAAAATGGCTGGGAGAATGAAATGGAGCTTCATTCTCTCAGCCAGCATAATTTTATAAAGAGATTTATAGAAAATGTCAATCACCATAGCTCTTCTTCTTTTCCTGCCCTGGATGCTTAAAAAACTCATTAGTAAACTATTTGAATATATGCTTTTCTTGGTCAGGTGAACGAGGATTAAAACTAAATTGCTCCGCTCCTGCATGCCGTTTCCTGGACTTGAGGGCAAGGAGGGACTACTAAATAACATTAACTTGACCAAATGTCATTCTGAGTCCCGCTTTTAGTGAGATGAAGAATCTACCTCAAGGTCAGATTCGACAGATTCTTCGGTCGTTTCACTCCCTCAAAATGACAACTAAAGGTAAGCCCATTTTACCAGCAATTTAATAATTTATATTAAGATTAATATGTGGTTAAAAACGGGCTTCTGTCAATAATAAAATGTTGTTTAACATCTGAGTTATACCCACCCTGGGGGTAAGGTGGGTATACGGATAGGTCTGACTCATATCTTCTGTCAATCAAAAACTGCACTTTTTCTGCACAGGAAAGGTTATCCTCTAAGGGGGGAAATAATTTCCAAATTCAATAATAATTTTGCTTCAGTCTCTTCAGCTCTTGAAAAGCTAACCGCTGATTTGACTGGAACTTATCTATACATTGCCAGTCAACATACTTCTCAGGCACGAGGTTTGCTCAAGCTTTTCTATAAAATGAGAAATATGGAACCGAGATATAATCTATTAATTTTAAATTTCAAATTTTACTCAGCCATCTCTTTCAGAATTATTGGTAGGAACAGGGCTTATAATTCTGGCTTTGTCTTTCCTGATTTTTGGAATAATCATAGAAAAACTCCTATTGAACACAAATAACTAAATAACTGAAGTTCTGAAAAATCTTAAATGAAAATATTTGCTAAGGATTATAAAAACAGTACCAGCAATTCCTTGTAAGGGTGAATTAAAATCAGAAAAAGTGTGATAAAATAGAATGAAACAGACGATAATAATACTTAGTGCTTTGAGTCAGCTTTCTTTTAAAAGTTGACAGGGGCACAAGGGGGTAAAGTTATGACCATAGAGAAGGATTGGGGCATTTACTTAAAAAGTAAAGATCCGGAAAAAAGGGAAAAACTTCTATCTGAGTATCTGCCTTTAGTTAAAAGCGTAGCCGGAAGAATGGCAATCGGTTTCCCCAAATCGGTGGAGTTGCAGGATCTGATCAGCACCGGGGTTATTGGATTGGTGGAAGCATTTTCTAATTTTGATCCCAACCGCGGTGTAAAGTTCGAAACCTACGCAGTTCCACGAATCCGGGGGGCCATCTTAGACGAGCTGAGGTCTTTAGACTGGGTACCTCGATCTACGCGAGCGAAATCGCGTGAAATCGACAGAGCTTTGACCAAGCTGGAGAACAAGCTGGGACGAATACCTACGGATAAAGAGCTGTCGAAATTTTTGAAAATGCCGGTCAAGGAGCTGCATTCAGCCAGAGGTGATCTATCCTCCTCCATTGTACTCTCTTTAGATGATCTGGTCTACAAAGAGGAGGATAATCGACAGATTCCCAGGATAGAGACGATCGAAGCTACTGCCCGAGAAAATATCCTAAACGATCTAGAGAAAAAGGAGCTTAAAGCTTTTCTGGTCTCGGCGATAAAGCATCTTTCAGAACAGGAGAGGTTGGTCATAGCTCTGTATTATTATGAGGAATTGACCCTCAAAGAGATAGGGGAAGTTATGGAGATATCAGAATCCAGAGTTTCCCAGATTCATACCAAAGCGGTAATGAAATTAAGAAACATGATAAGAGAATATTTTGCCATTTGAATATGAATCAGGAACAATCTTTAAAAAGCGACATTTCGCAGATTTCTGCAGGAAGAAGAATCCTTGGTCCAGAATAAATGAAGAATGCAAATTCAGAGAGATGACGAAGGAAAAGCATAAGTGTAAAGAAGATAAAATTATCGAAAGCAGAAGCTCTCTAGATATAACTATCTGACCACTTAAAATGCAGGAGTTAAAATGGTTTTGACTTCTACTAATAAAAAGGACAAGCCTGAAACAAAAGAGAAAATGGAGACATCTAGACAAATATCCCTGGAGATTGAAAGATTAGCTTGCCTGGGTGAGATCTTGGGTGGAGTAGCTCATGAGATAAATAATCCTTTGCAGATCATTCTGGGAAAGTCCCAGATACTTATGATGAGAATAGCAAAAGAACAAAGCCCAACCAAATCAATGGAGGATTTAAAAACTATTGAGAAAGGTGCTCAACGGATTGCGGAGTTAATAAATAGCTTAACTGACCTGACCCGGTCGAAATCGGAAGATAAAAAACTAAAAACCGATGTTGATATAAACTATCTGGTTAGTTCAATTCTTTCTTTGGTTAAAGCCAGCCTTAAGGATAAAAAAATAGAACTAAATTTAAATTTACCAGAAAATCTACCCAAGGTTAAGGGAAATCCTTCACAGCTCAAAGAGTTATTTTTTTACTTAACACTTAATGCCAAACAAAGGATTAGCTGGGGCGGGAAACTGGAGATAAGTTTAAGAAAAGAAGATGAGTACTTGAGGGTGGAATTTAATGACCAGGGGGAGGAATTACCTGAAGAGATACGAAGAAGAGTAGAAGATTACGCTACTCTGCGGATCGGGAATAAGTCAACTTTTGGGATTTTAAATAGTTACTTGATATTGAAGGAACATAAAGGTGATCTGGAAATAAGAAGAAGTCCGGGTAAAGGAAATACCCTGATGATACGGTTACCTATCATTTAAAGCTGTCTCCGGAATAATAATAAAAAGATATGACCAATATAGAGTAAGGTTCTCTATGGAAACGTTAGGAAAAGAAGAAATAGGGAGATCTAAAAAAGACAAAAAAGGAGTAATTATGGAAGTAAATACAACTTTGCAAAAAAGTAAAAGTATAGAAGAAGAGCGAAAGAAAGGTAAAGTGGTAGAACTTGAATTAGAAGAGCCCATCAATTTTAAAACTTGTTCACTGCCAGGATCCGAAGCTGAAAAAGAAGGCAAAGGCGAAATGCTCACTTTTAATGAGCAGGGGATATTACTTTTAACGGATAATCCCTTGAAAGAGGGTTCTTTCATTAATCTCTCCATCAAGTTTAAAGGGTTAGAGTTATTAGAGGGCATCTTAGGAAAGGTAAAAAAAGTAGAGGAATCAGAAGAGCATGATTTCTATGTGGGAGTTGAACTTTACTCCGAGGAGAAGATTAAAGCTGAAGCCTTAGGCGGGCTTTTCCCTGAAAAAACTGGAAGCTTCGGGGCAAAACTTAAAAAAAGTCTTTTGGAATATTTTAATAAAGCGAGAGAACCCAAAGGGGTAAGATCATTTACCGAGTAAAGAATGGAAATACAACTTTCCGCTGAAAAAATAAGCAATTTAGATCTCTTGATAAAACAGCTTAGGGATATTTTCCAGGAACTCACCATAGGAATTTTTATCTGTGACCAAAATGGTAAGGTCAGATACGTCAATAATTTTTTCCCCAAGGTCTTAGGCGGCAGTAAACCGGAAGATTCTGTAGGATTAAATGTCCTGGAGTTAGAGAGCATAAGAGCTGTGGGAATAGATAAAAAATTCAAGGAAACTTTAGAACAGGGGAAATCTTTTGCAGTGGAAAGGGTCAAGTATAGAAGTATCTGGGGAAAGGAAGCTTTCCTCTCTTTACGAGTAACACCTTTGAAGGAAAAGGATGGGATCTACGCTGGGCTAATCGGTTTTGTTGAGGATGAGTCAAGCAAGGTTAAGTTAGAGGAGAGTTTAAAACAGAACATCAATGAGCTTTCCATTATCGACGGGGTGGAGAAAGTTTTAGGAAGTACTCTGAATTTAAATGAGATCCTGGATATCATCTTAATCGCTGTTACTGCCGGTCAAGGCTTGGGATTCAATCGAGCTTTTCTTCTGCTTTTAGATGAAAAAGAAACCTTCCTTGAAGGTAAGATGGCTATAGGTCCATCTAACCCGGATGAGGCTTTTAGAATCTGGAAAAATCTTTCCCAGCAAAACCAATCCTTAGAGGAAATCCTCAAATCTTATCGTTCTGCTTTAGAGCAGAAAGATATTGAGGTAAATCAGATAGTTCAAAAGATAAGGATATCGATGAAGGAGCAGGGAAATCCTTTGATTCAGTCAGTTTCAGATAAACAAGCTCGATATCTGAATGAGGAAAATTGCTCTGCTTCAGACATCTCACAGCTTTTCGAGTTACTGGGTACTCAAAGGGTAGCATTGGCTCCTTTAATCTCCGTGGATAAGGTAGAGGGTTTAATCCTGGCAGATAATTTCATAACCGGTAAAGAGATAAAAGCGGAAGATTTAAAACTCCTGCAAATCTTTGCTCATCATGCCGGTAGCGCCATAGAGAGGTCCAGACTTTATCTGAGACTGGAGAAGAAACTGGTGGAACTGGAGGAGGCTAATCGTAAGATAGCCGAGAGTAGCCAGAGAATGATAAGGATGGAGAGATCACAAGCGATAGAGGAGATAACTTTAGAGGTAGCTCATGAGCTAAGGAATCCAATGACTATAATCGGTGGATTTGCTCGTTCGATTTTAAAGAATATCACCCCACAAGATGCAAATTATAAGTATCTGGAGATAATAGTCTCAGAGATCGATAGAATGGAGAGTTTGCTTACCAGTTTCTTAGATTATGTCCATAATTCGAAAAATAAAACTAAGGAATTAAACCTTAACCAGGTTATAGAACAAACATTAGAGACACTTAAAGAGGAATTCAGAGAGAAAAGGATCTATCTGGTTAAAAACTTACAGCCAGGTATTCCCAATCTTTTTTTGAATCCGGCATGGCTGAATTCTTCATTGGTCAATCTCCTCAAAAATATGCTCTACCACTCTGGTTCCGGCGGTTCTCTCAATATTGCCACTCGCCTTTTTAAAGACGAGATTATTCTCTGTCTGAGCCTTTTGTCTCCAAACTCAATCTCGGAAGAGGCAAAAAGCTCAAGCCTGGCTATGGCATCAGCCCTGATCGAGAACTTAGGTGGAACATTGAAATACCATTCCGAGGATAAAGAAAGATTCTATCTAGAGATAAAATTATTCACTAAAGGAGGCCAAGATGAAAAGCATCCTCATAGTTGATGATGAAGAACATATTCTAGACCTTTATCAAAAAGAGCTGGCGGATGAAGGGTATGAGGTTAAGTTAGCCCGGGATGTTACTCAAGCCTTAGAGATAACTGGCAAAGAAAAGATAAGTTTAGTTATTCTGGATATAAAGCTTTCTGGAGAAGAAAATGGTTTGGAAACTTTATCTTTGTTAAAGAAACAGAATAAAGACCTGCCGGTGATTTTGAATTCAGCTTATTCAACTTATAAGAATAATTTTCAAACTTGGTTAGCAGATGCATATCTGGTTAAGTCTTCTAACCTGGATGAACTCAGAGAAAAGATTCGGGATTTGTTAAGAGGTATAAGATGAACGAAAAAAATAAAGAAGGTTCTTTCTCTGCCGAGAAGGTATCCGAGAATGGATCAGCAGAAAAGGAGGGGAGCTCTTTGGTTGAAATAGAAGAGGTTCTTAACTCTATGGAGAATTTCACGGAACAGGTTAAGGAAGTGGCTTTAAACTTAGCCTCAGCTACTGCCAGGGCAAAAAACTATCTGCCAGCCAAGATTACTGAAGACGTACTGGATTTGGTTAATCAGGCCTCTAAGGCTACTACTGAAATAACTAAACTTATAAAGTTAGTGAGAATGGAAGTAGGTGGGGTTTACTCTATCAATCAATATGGAGAAATAGAGTTCCAGAGAAATAAGGTGATTGAGGAGAAGATTGAAGAATATCTGGAGAGGATATTAGGAGAAAGTCAGAGAATCCTTTTAATTATGAAAAGGCTCAAGTCAATCTCTATCGATAATAAGTTGGTCTGAATAAGGAGTTGTCCTCGAAGGAAAATAATTCATAAAAAAGGAACAAAATTCTAAGATTTTAATCCCGATACGATTTGAAAGTTGGAAAGATTTAAAGATAGATCCTGAGCCTGCCGTAAGATTATGGGGAACAACAAGTTAATTATCAGACCGGCGAAGAGGTAATCTTTAAAAAGGGGCATATAAATTGCTAAAAATCATAAATGGATTTAAGGAGGAGGGTTATGTCAAGGTCGATGTTGGTTGTAATAATATTAGTTATTCTTGTAGCTTTGCTCCTCCCTTATGGTCTTAAATCGGCAGAGCCGGATCAAGAGTATTACCAGTTTAAATCTGAAACAGTCCAGATTGTATCAGAAGGTTAAACTCTTGGATAAATCTGCCGATTAAAATAATGTAGGGGCGGTTTAAAAGGGAGGTTAATTGGAAAAACAAGTTATTAGCTTGATCGAACTAATCCAAAAAGAGGTGGATTCTTTAGAAAATTTTCTGTGGCTTCTAACCGAAGAAGAGGAATGTTTGATAAACAACCGTTTTGATCAACTTGAGGAATCCATTCATAAACAGGAGCAGGCGATCATTAGGGCTAAACAGTTAGAAAAAGAGAGAATGGAAATAACTGCTTGGCTTTCTAAAGGTATCAATTTTAATCAGGAGAGAACCTCCCTTTCCAAATTGGTCCAGTTGTTAGATAGCTCTTATTCTTCAAAACTAGAGGAACTCCAGAAGACTTTATTAGAATTACATCGAAAGGTTGAAGCCCAGAAGGATAAAAACGAAGAACTGATTAAAGAGTCAATGGGATGTTTCGACCGCGACATAATTTTTTTAATGGATAACTCCCCGAGTTCTTATTTGAAAGAACCTTCGAATAAACCGGGAAAGGTTAAACCTTCCCTAGTCTTAAATAAAGTAGGATAAATATTTTGGGAAATTAGTCTTATGTCAGATATTCTCTCAGGGATTAGAGGGTTTAAAAAAATTAATTCTTTTTTAAAAGCAAGGGGGACTTTGCCCCGTGGCCCAATTGAAAAAGGAGAGAAGCTCTCCACGGTAGAGAATCTTAAATTAACCCCGGACCCAAAGAATATTGCCTTGACGAAAATAAGATTAAATAGCAATATTTTTATAATCGGAGATAAGGATAAAGAGCTTAAAAATTTGATTCAAAAGCGACTTTTATGTGAAGAAGCTATTCGTCTCAAACAGGAGATAAAGAACTTTTCTTCCGTCTTTTTTTCCCGTTTGGGTTAAACCGGAGGCTACCGTTAAACAGGAGAGATAAAGATGTTAATTCTTACTAGAAAATTAGGAGAGAGTATTACTATTGGTGACGACATCAAGATAACCGTCTTAGGTATCCATGGAAGACAGGTAAGATTGGGAGTCATTGCACCTCAAAAGGTGGTGGTTCACCGGGAGGAGGTCTATTTTAAGATACAAGCAGAGAATAAAAAAGCTGCTCAGGTAGGTAAAGAGGAAGTAACCCAGATGGCTAAAGTGGTTAGAGAGAAATTAAAAGAGAAGCCCAGGAAAAAGCTGGATGAACCGGAGTAAGCTTTTCTTATCCTTTCCATCTGGTCATTTCGATTTACGATGGTTCAATATTAAGAGAATTATTTTTTACTTAAACCTTTAAAGGAAAATTTCAGTTTAAAATAACATGTTTTTCAAAAAACAAAATAAACT
>JAZDLB010000286.1:0-2909 GCA_043802565.1 Candidatus Zixiibacteriota bacterium
CTTTTGCCGACCCAGCTTTTTGAATCTTTAGCAGGGTTTGTTATTTTTTTTCTTTTGATCTTCTTAGAAAGATATAAAACATTTGAGGGGTTTACTTTCTGGCTGATGTTAGTTTTTTATTCGGCCTGGAGATTTATTATCGATTTTTTCAGGTATTATGAGGATAGTATGATTTTTGCTCGTTGGGGGGACATTCGGTTCTCAGCTAATCAGGCTTTATGCCTTCTGATTTTTTTGATTTCAATTTCGATGTGGCTTTATTTCAGGTCTAAAAAGATAAAAAAGAATATGGTTTGAGTAGCATCTGGTCTTATGCCAGACGAAATAAAACTATGAAAATTAAATTCGATTCAACAAAGCGACCCGGTCCTACTCGGATCCGTTATTAGGAAAAGGGTCGCGCTACGAATAAAAATGGAAATCTTGAAAACTCTCTTAGAGCTGAAAAATTCTCTTCTGGATTTTGTCTTTCCTCCTTATTGTCTTCTGTGTAATCGTTTCATATCTTCGGAGGAGAGTAAGTCTAACGGATTTTGTCCTGCAGGTCTGGTCTGTGAGGACTGCTGGAATAGTTTGAACGTTCTGCCACATCCTTTTTGTCCAACCTGTCGGACTTTTTTAAACCAGAGTATGAGGAGATGTTCGAGCTGTTCAGAGTCATCTTCTCTTAGTCTGAACAGGTCACTTGGTCTTTTTGATCCTTATTACCAGACTTTAATCCATTATTTTAAATATAAAAGGAAAATCTCTCTGGGTAAGGAACTGGGTAAAAGATTAGGCGAGCTTTTAAAACAAGATGAATTTTCAAAAGATTATGATTATCTTATGCCGGTCCCCCTTCATAACGCCAGGGAAAGGGAAAGGGGTTATAACCAGAGCAAAATCTTAGCTGAGGAGATTTCCGAGTTAACCTTTTTACCTCTTTTAGACAAGGTTTTGATTAGAAAGAAAAATACCAGAGATCAAACTAATCTTAATGCAGAGGAAAGAGAGAGGAATGTAAGAGGGGCTTTCGTAGTAAGGGATAATATAGAGCTTAAAGGGAAAAGGGTTATTCTGGTGGATGATGTTATGACCACCGGTGCGACTTTAAAAGAATGCTCCAGAGTCTTGAAAGAAGCAGGTGTAAAAGAGGTGGCGGGGGTTACAGTGGTTGTTGTAAATATTTAATAATTATATAACGGAGGGGATTAGGTCACTTTTAAGTGACGAGATTAAGAGGGAATTGAAAAGGGAGCTGGAGGGATTGAAAAATGAGGTCAAGCTAATCGTTTTCATCCAGGAGTTAGAGTGCCAGTAATGTAAGGAAAATCATAGGTTGGCTGAGGATATAGCCTCTCTTTCAGACAAAATTAAATTGGAAGTGTATAACTTCACCTTAGATAAGAATAAGGTAGAGGAGTATAAGGTTGACAAAATTCCGGCCATGGTTGTATGTGATGGAACGGGAAAAGATTACGGAATTAGATTCTATGGTATTCCAGCCGGATATGAATTTACCTCATTGATTGAAGCCATCCGAAATGTATCCACAGGTGAGTCCGGGTTGACTGAAAAAAGCAAACAGGAACTTATTAAGCTTATTAAACCGGTAATATCGGGGTGTGGATGTTCGTTGTTACTCTTGTGTTTGCCATCCGCCTGCGGCGGACGACGGTCACATTTGCGAGTAGATAGTTCATAGTGCGTATAAATTTTGTTCGTTTCAAGAATTTTTAATTGAACTGCTCCAAGCTGATTGATAACGCCAACTTAATCAATTTTAACAGGCTTTAATTGTTGTTTTGTTAAAAAGATTGATTTACTGTCTAAAATCTGAACAATAGTCATATCTTAAGTTAACCTCAAGAATAACAAGCAGATTAGTCCAAAATCAACTAAGATTAAAATATCTTCCTGTCGAAAAAATGGACATCTTTAATAAGATGGAAAAATTTTCCCACAATGATATTTTAATCAAGTCCTTTGTAACTTCAATTAAATAAAGGAGATAAAAAATATCCTTATAATAAAAATCTTAGGCATAGATATTGCTTAAATATTGAACGTTATGCTTTTTAACTTGTCCACAGGATCCAAATTCGGATAAAACATTTAAATTAAAGGATGGAAAATGAAATCAGAAAAGCTTAAAAGAATTGTTGCGGTTCTGACAATCGTTTCAGGTTTAATATTTCTGGGATATAATGCAACTTTTGCTTTACCCTTGACTGATTGTTTTTATAGTTTAATCGATATAAACGCACCAGGTGGGGATTATCAGGTGGATTATACTTTAGAGAATATCGGACTGACCCCTTATATCAACTTTTTGACTTTATGGTTTAACAGTGATAATATCAGGCATTTTGATTTTGTAAGTGCATCAGGACCATTAAGCTGGGGTTCTACCATAATAGGTCCTTATCCTGGGTTTAATAACTGGAGAGTGAAGTTCGAGAGCTTTAACCCGGATGATTTTGTTCTGCCCGGGGAGACACTATCTGGTTTTTCCATTGTTGTAAATTCATTTGATGGTTCTGTTCCCGGCTCTCAGCCTTATGTGGCAGGAGATGGAATGTCTGAGAGCGGAGAGACCTCAAAGATCACTACACAATATAGTGGAGTTCCGGAACCATCTACTCTGATTCTTCTCGGAACAGGGCTTATGGGTTTAGGTGGTTTTAGATTGGTAAGAAATAAAAGGAAAGTAAACAATTAACATTTAATCAAATTAGGAGGTGAAAAAGATGAAAAAGGTTATTCTTCTTTCTCTGGCACTATTGATGCTTGTGTCTTCACCCAGTTGGGCTTTGGTTCTTCTGGATTTTGAGGGCATACCGGATGCGTACTATTTCTATGGAGGGAACACAAACTTAGGTAGTTATTATTCAGGGGTGAATTTTGGGTTAGATGCGACTATTCTGGAT
>JAZDLB010000287.1:0-4040 GCA_043802565.1 Candidatus Zixiibacteriota bacterium
TTTTCCATCTTCCTTTTCTTATAATGGAGAGGGATAGGGTGAGGTTGTCGTAGGGCATGGCCGTCAAGGTCTTGAGACTTTAGCCATGCATCATAAAGCAATCCTAAAGGATTGCCCTACGAAAAACCAATCGCCCGACATCCCGCTTTAGAGCGGGATCGGGCGCTACGAGTATTCCCTCTCCTTTCCAAGGAGAGGGAGAGGTTTCTTTGGTAATTCAGACATTCCTATCTGACCTCAAGATGCATTTGCACAATTAAGAACAGACAGGATGTCTGTTCCACCAACAAAACAAAAAGCCCCCGTATGGGGGCTTTCTTTCTTTCCTTCGGATCCGCTATTTCTCGGACTTTCATTAAACGACGTAGGGCATGGCCGTTCCTATGGATCTCCAGTTGGATCCATTCTGGACAAATTCGGACAAGGTCTTGAGACTTCAGCCATGCGAAGCGAAAGCAATCCTGAAGGTCCAGAATGGATCTTGAGAATTGCCCCACGAAAAACCTTTTCTTAGAATCCGAAAGTTATCCCACCTAAAATAGTTGAATAATTAGTTCCTTTGGTATCCAGCTCCTGCTGTTTGGTCATAATATGAGTATATCTATATTCCGCAAAAATCTCAAAAGGCACTGCCGGGAATTTCAGGGAAACCCCTCCTACTCCATGATAACCCAATCTATTCTCATCCACCGGTAAAACGAATGAAGGACCTTCATCTAATGAAGAAGAATAGGTCAACCAGTGCCAGCCCAGACCTGCTCCGATATAAGGCTTTATCACCGGCATAAGGTCGATTTTATATTTAGCCGTCACGTTCAGAGATAAAGCCCTCACCGTAAAATCAGCCTTTGTGTCCCCGAGCAAAAACTCTTTTTTCTTCCAGGCCATCTCAGCCGAACCCTCTAAATCGATTATGGGAATAAATCCGAAAACCACGTGCGCGCCTAACATCGGCATCTCTTTTAAATTAACTGGAAGTGAAGATTCATCCAGCCCTGGATTATCATAGTTCTGAACGAACCCTCCCCTGACCCCAACTCCGACTCCGGAGATAGCATAGACTGGAGATGCACAAAGCATCAGGACTCCGAGCAAAATTACTATTTTTTTCATCCCTCCTCCTTTCTTCTGGTTTTATCCTTTTATTATATCTTTATCGGAAATTAAAAGAATAATCCTTAATTATTTTTAAGAATTGTAGAGACGCATCGCATGCGTCTCAACAAATAAAAAACCAGGGAGGGGACCCCGCAAAGGCGGGATTTCGCTATGCTCAACAAGCCCCTCCCCTACTTTAACCTTCTCCTTACAGGAGAGGGAAAGAGCAAGGGCTGTTATCTCCGCTCGGGTAGGGGTTGTACCCCCGCCCAATAAAAATCTTATCGGGCAGGAGCTCAATTCTGTCCGGGCTTATCGATTACCCTTTGAAATCTTGCCGATAAAAACCACCATTCTGCCAGCTTTCTCTTTATCCCTTCTATAAGACTGATAAATCTTGCCTCCACAGAAGGTACAATCTTTATAAACTAATATATTTTCTTCCTTTACTCCTGATTTCAAAAATCTATCTTTAACCCAGCCTTTCAAATCCAGATATTTTTCACCTCTTTTTTTCTCAATCCTTCGACTCTGCTCTCCTCGAGTCTGAGCGACCTCGGAGTCGAAGACAGGATAGTGAGCTTGTCGAACTATATATTTATCATTTACCAGAACTGCCAGGCTATCGGAAACTTTATAACAGCATCTTCCAATGGAAAGACCGAAAACTAAATTTATCTCTTCAGGTTTTGAATTAAAAATTTGAAAGGCTTCATTTACAAAATTCTCCGCCATACCTGAAAGAGCACCTCTCCAGCCGATATGCGCTAATCCTATCAAACCTTTTTCATGATCAACTAAAAATACCGGCAGACAATCTGCCACCTGAACTACTAAAAAGAGATTTTCTTGGTCTGTTAATAGAGCATCCCCCTCTAATTTTATAATCTTCTCATTTACTTTTTCTTTAAAAATTTGAATCTGAGTCTGATGAACCTGCCTGGGTATTACAACTTTAAATTTTTCTTCTGAAATATCCGAGACCTTAGAAATCAATCTTGGAATATCTGAAGGATTGATCTTTGTTCCATCTTTATGACCTAAGATAAGCCCGGCTTTGAGAGATCCAGATTTTTCTAAATGTGCGAACTTCAGATAATTTATCCCCTCATTTTCTTCTATCTCTATTTTTTCACTAACTGCTGATCTACTCTTCATCCTTTTGGTCCTTCTTCTAATTCAATCCCCTTAGCTCTTTCAACTTCGATCACCCCTTTAACTCTTCTTATCCTTTTGATCGTTCGGTTTAAGTGTCTTAAATTTTTAACTTCTATGACAAAACTCCCCACTGTAGCCGCCTGTCCTGGTTTTATCTCCGCACCGCGCACGTTGGTGTCTGCATCTGCAATAACCCCGGTTATGTCCCTTAATATATTTTTTCTATCCTCAACTAATATTTCTAACCTCACCATAAAAGATTGATTTTTATCCACATCCCATTCAACCTCCGCCTTTCTGTCACTATCTACCATCATCTGCAGGGCATTAAGACAATCTGCTCGATGAACTGAAACTCCTCTACCTCTGGTAATAAAACCAACGATCCTCTCACCCGGAATGGGCTGACAGCATTGAGCAAATCTGAACATCAGACTCCCCAAACCCTGAATCCTTATGCCGTTCCTTCCTCTGGCTTTCTCCACGAACTTCTGGATAATACCTTCCTTCACTTTTGAAGGAGGCTCCTCCGGTAATATCTCAGATAATACATGTCTTATAGAAAGACTCCCTTTACCCAGGGCGGAGAGAAGTTCCTCCGATGAGGATAAGTTAAACCTCATGGCTAAATCCGTAAGCTCGTGTTCCCCCATCATTTTTTGATGATGTCTCCTGAATTCCTTTTCCAGAAGCTCTTTCCCTAAATTCAAACTCTCCTCATACTCCTTCAGTTTGAGAAAGTGTCTTATCTTACTCCGGGCTTTAGTAGTCTTGACGATCTTCAGCCAATCAGTTGTCGGAACTTGATGAACCGAGGTGATTATCTCCACCCTATCACCACTCGCCAGGATAGTGTTTAAAGAAACCATTTTATCATTCACCTTTGCCCCGGTGCAGCGTTGGCCAATATCTGAATGAACTGCAAAGGCAAAATCAAGCGGAGTGGACCCTTTGGGCAACTGCTTCAACTCACCCTTTGGAGTGAAAACGAAAACATCATCCTGGAACAGGTCAATTTTTAAATATTCTAAGAATTCCGAGGGGGTAGAAAGCTCCCTCTGCCACTCTAAAACTTCTCTTAGCCAGATCATCTGTTTGTCCGTTTCATCTAACTCTTTTTTCCCTTCTTTATAGAGCCAGTGAGCGGCAATACCATACTCTGCAGTGCGGTGCATCTGATGAGTCCTTATCTGGATCTCTACCATCCTTCCCCGAGGACCAATCACCGTAGTGTGCAGGGATTGATACATATTCCTTTTAGGTGTGGCGATATAGTCCCTGAACCTCTCTGCCACCGGTGTCCATAAATTATGAATTATCCCTAAAGCTTGATAGCACTCTCCTACTGTATCAACCATAGCCCGGATAGCAAAAAGGTCGTAGATCCCCTCAAGTGGTTTATTCCGATCTTTTAATTTATGAGAGATACTGTATAAATGTTTAGCCCGGCCCGTGATCTCAGATTTTATTCCGGATTTCTCCAGCTCGTTTATTAAAGGTCTTACCACTTCCTGGATATATTCTTCCCGTTCTTCTTTCTTCTCATTAATAGCTTTCAGAAGATCTTTATATGCTTCTGGCTCTAAAAATTTAAAAGAAAGATCTTCTAATTCAGTTTTAACCATGGCCATCCCGAAACGATGAGCTAAAGGGGCATAGACTTCTTTGGTCTCCTGAGCAATCCTCAATTGTTTCTCCCTGGGCAAAGCATCCAGTGTTCGCATATTGTGTAATCTGTCAGCCAATTTTATGATTATCACCCGGATATCCTTAGCCATAGATAA
>JAZDLB010000288.1:0-2158 GCA_043802565.1 Candidatus Zixiibacteriota bacterium
ATATAATATGACAATTTTGTAGAAAAAAGCTGCATCGGAAAAGCAATTGAATAATAGATCACATAGGGTATGGGAACCATAAAGGCAAGGAAAGCAACAGGAAACAAAAGCTCCTTAGCCCATTCCTTGCCATTAAGATAAAATGTGAGCCCGAAAAGGACGATAACCAGGGAAAATCTTGCGGAGAAATATTCGCTCCCCGCAGTACCTACGATGTAAATTCCAAGCCCTAAAAGAAGGATTAAAAATCCCCAGTAGGACCTTTTTTTCTCCAGCGATTTTAATTTATCCCTTTTTTTCCAGATAAGATAAGCACTAACCAGAGGAACTAAAAAACCATGAGAATAATTAGAATCCACCCACCAGTCATTTACTAAGCCGACTATCACCTGAAAATAGAGCAGAATAAAAAGAAAAACTAAAACATAAGTTGACCAGTCGAATTTAAAAGAAAAAACTTGATCTTTTTCAGTCATTTGCCTTCTCTCATCTGTCTTCTTTTGAGAAACTACTAAGAATTATCGGAAAATATACAAAAAAAGAGACGAAAGACAAAAGAAAAATCATCTTTTGATAAAAATGTTCCTGAAACTATATATGGTATGTTTATTGGATAAAAGTGGCAATCCCACCTTACCCCAAAGGTGGGTTGAATAAAAAGATGGGCTTCCTTTCAGGAAACCCATCTTCGCTGTTGGGAGAATAGAGAGAAGTGCCTTAGAATGATCTTTTTGAGCCAAACCGGTAAGCCAAGGATATTCGGTGAGAATCACCCAAACTCTGATTTGGCGAATAGTTATAATCTATCTCCCAGTTTGAGAATTTAAAACCACCTCCTAAGGAAAGACCAGTCCCTTCGAGTTTCTGGGCAGAGGTTTTATATTCATACCCTAAACGTAAGTATATTGATTCCTGATACCCATATTCGATCCCCTGTTTTAAAATCGGCTTATCATCCTTGGGTAGATCCAAGTCCCAGGCTAAGCTAACCTTATCCTGGAAAAGTCTATATCCAATCCCTAAAGTAAGCTTACTGGGAAGAGGCTCTTTCTCTTGAATAAATTTCATTGAGCGGCCCAGGTTAGTATATGCCATTCCAAAAGAGAACTTACCTGGCTTATAGATAAATCCAAAATCTAAAGCCATGCTCGAAGCCTTCTCGTTCTCTAATTTCTCTTGAATCCCTTTTAAACCAACTCCTAAAGAGATCGATGGTGAAACCTTATAAGCATAAGCAAAGGACAAAACTACTCCATAAGCTGAAAATTCAGAAGTAGGATTATCTAAAGCATCATATCCCAGAAAATTTCCTAAGTTTAAATAAGTAAGAGAAAAGCCTACCGTATTTTTCGATTTTATTGGTAAAGAATAGCCTAAATACTCATATTTTACATCCTGGTACCACTTGTTATGTACAAATATAATCTCCTGCTGTTCTAATTGGGAAAGCCCGGCAGTGTTCCAGTAGATAGAAGTGGCATCATCTGCTATCCCTACAAAAGCACCACCCATCCCTGAAGCCCTTGCCCCTGCTCCAATTTTCAAAAAGTTAGCCCCGGTTGACCCTTTTAGCCCATCATCTAAAAAACCCCAGCTTGTCTGCCAGGTAAATAATTGCACCACAAAGAAAAAAAGTAGAAACAATCTTAAATTGATTCTTCTATTGCGTAAAAGGTTTCTTCCTGTAAATCCTGTCAAATTCTTCCCCTTTCCCAAAAAACCGATTAAAGGTTCAAATCGAAAATCTTAATAAGAATATGGCAACTTTTATGCCCTTAAATCGGTCGCTCCTTCTTTGTCATCCCTGACTCTTACAACCCTTTTACAGGTAAGGAATTAAGTTTTAGTTATGGAATATATATTCTCCTTTAGTGTTACTCTTAATCGAAAATTTTTAGGAAAATGTTGAACAGTTTTCAGATTATTATAGAAAAAATTTCCTCTATCCCTAAGCTCACAAAAGAATTAAAAAGACTGCACTCATTTTAAACAGAACCCTAAAAAAGTCAAGAGAAATCTATTATTTTCTTAAGTAGTTGCTCGATTCATCCAGCAAAAATATTTAATTTGTGACTCCATCAGTTCGTAGCGCGAGGCTTTCAGCCTCGCAATGCAACCTTGAAAGGGTCGCGCTACTACCGGGTGGCACCCTCAAACT
>JAZDLB010000289.1:0-4534 GCA_043802565.1 Candidatus Zixiibacteriota bacterium
CCCGCTTATCCAGAAGCGTATATCTTTTAACTTAGATTTATCACTCAAAATAACTAACAAGAAAATAGCCGGCATTATCAAATAAACGGTCATATGGATGCCGGTAGAAAGCACTCCTAAGAAACCGATCAAAACCAGAAGCCGGTCTGAGCCTGGCTCCTCTTTCCTTTCCCACCACAATAAACCTGAATAGGCGATCAAGACCATCAAAAACATCGATACCCCATATACCTCTGCCTCTACTGCATTTGACCAGAAGGTGGTTGAAAAACCTAAAAATAAACTGCCAGATATACCCCCTACATAACTTGAAAGTCTAACCCATCCACCATAGGCAGACTCCTTACCCCTTAAAATATGCCCCATTACCCGCACTATAAATAAATAGGCTAACCAAACAGTTAAGGCTGAGAATAAAACCGAGATGAAATTTACCCGTGGAGCTATGGTTCCGAAGATGGGCAACAGGGAAAATATCCGTCCTATTAATACAAATAAAGGGGTGCCGGGTGGATGTGGTATCCCCAGGATATAAGAACAGGCAATAAACTCGCCACAGTCCCAGAAGGGGACTGTGGGTGCCATAGTGTATAAATAAACTATAAATGCAAATAAAAAGACTATTACTGATAACCAGATATGTATCGGATCTTTCTTATACCAGGAGACAAGTCCCATAATCTTTAACCTCCATTAACATTGCCAAACCTCAAAAAAAATTAATATATACCCTTTCATTTATTTGTCAATCTTTTCCTGCTTCAGGATTGTAGGGGCGACCCGTCGGGTCGCCCCTACAAATCTTTTACGCTTTTTTGATTTTCTTGGCTATGGCGTCTAAAACTCCGTTCACAAAGGAGCCAGAATCCTCAGAGCTATACTTCTTTGCCAGTTCAATTGCCTCGTCTAAGGAGACCTTTAACGGAATATCTTCGATATACAAAATTTCACAGATACCCATCCTTAAGATATTCTTATCTACTACCGCTATTCTGGAGAAATCCCAGTGCTGAACATTCTCCTTTATCAGCTCATCAATCTCTTTTTGATTTTCGACTACCTTTTTAAATAGCTCTCCCGCGAAAAGCTTAGACGAAGGGTCAAGCTCTTCTCTGGAAAGAAGGTCATTGAAAACCTCCTCCGCCTTATTCCCGCTTATCTCCCAGGAATAAAGAGACTTTAAAACCAGCTCCCTTGCTTTCCTCCTTTTTCCCATAAACCTCTCTTTTTAGTTTAGCCTTTAGCTAGTAGCCAGTAGCATGTAGCTTTTATTTTTGACTTTAGACTTAAGACTTTAGCCTATAGCCTTTATTTTTTATCCGTCATTCGTCATCCGACATCCGTCATATTCTTTTTCTATATCTGTTCAAATAGATTGGTCATCTCAATCGCCGATAGTGCCGCATCCCAGCCCTTGTTCCCGGCTTTGGTCCCGGCTCTTTCGATTGCCTGTTCTAAGTTATCCGTGGTGATTATCCCGAAGATAACCGGCACTCCTGTTTCTAAAGAGGTCTTTGCTATTCCCTTAGTTACCTCACTGGCGATATAATCATAATGTGGTGTATCCCCTTTTATAATCGCACCTAAACAAATTACTGCATCATATTTTTTACTCTTTGCCAGTTTAGATGCGGCATAGGGTATCTCAAAAGAACCTGGAGTCCAGACAATAGTTATTTTCTTCTCATCTGCGCCATGACGGTAAAGACAATCTAAAGCTCCATCCAAAAGCTTCTGGGTAACAAACTCATTAAAGCGGGAAGTTACCAGGGCAAAGCTTTTATCCTTAGCCTGTAAGTTCCCCTTAACTGTTTTAGGCATAAATCCTCCTGTTTTGATATTTTTCTTAATTTGATTCAAATCTTTATTTTTTAATCCTCCACAGATGTCCTAACTTATCCCTCTTTGTCTCCAGATATTTCAAGTTCTCCGGAGTAGGCTCTATTTCCATAGGAACCCTTTCCACCACTTTAAGACCATAACCTTCAATGCCGATTATTTTTCGTGGATTATTGGTGACCAGCCTTATACTGCTTAAACCCATATCAACCAAAATCTGAGCACCGACACCATAATCCCTTAAATCCGCATCAAAACCTAATTCTAAGTTAGCCTCAACTGTATCCCGACCTAAATCCTGCAATTCATGCGCCAAAATCTTATTGGCTAAGCCTATCCCCCTTCCCTCCTGTCGCATATACAGAAAAACCCCTGATCCTTCATTCTCTATCATAGATAGAGCAGTGGAAAGCTGGTCACCACAATCACATCTTCTCGAATGGAAAACGTCTCCGGTCAAACACTGGGAATGAACTCTGACTAAAACATTCTCCTTACCTTTAACCTCACCTTTTTCCAGAGCTAAATGATGATGTTCATCAATAGAACTCTTGTAGAGATGTAGCGTGAATTTTCCAAACTCCGTCGGGAAATTAACAGTTACTATCTTCTCGATTAACTTCTCAGTTCTTCTCCGATATTCGATTAAATCTTTTACCGAGATAATCTTTAAGTCAAATTTTCCAGCCATTTCTTTTAACCTGGGCAAGCGTGCCATATGCCCATCCTCATCCATTATCTCACACAGAACACCAGCCGGATACAACCCTGCTATTTTAGCTAAATCAACTGCCGCCTCAGTATGCCCAGCTCGACTCAAAACTCCACCATCTAATGCCTGAATAGGAAAGATATGACCTGGTCGAGCCAAATCCTCAGGTTTGGTTTTGCAATCTATCAAAGTCTTTATGGTCTGGGCCCGGTCATGAGCTGAAATTCCGGTAGTGGTATTATGAACCGCATCCACCGAGATGGTAAAACGAGTCCCCATCTTAGCAGTATTCACCCCTACCATGGGGTGTAGATTTAGCTCTTCTAATCTTTGAGTTGTCAGTGGAACACAAATTAACCCCCGGGCATATTTGGAGATAAAATTTATACTCTCTGGAGTTGTCTTCTCCGCTGCCAATATCATGTCCCCCTCGTTCTCCCGGTCCGCATCATCTACCACGATGACGATTTTCCCTTTTTTTATCTCTTCAATCACCTTTTCGATACCATTCAACTCTGACATAATATACCTCTTTCTATTTAGCAATTGGCTTTTCGCCTTTAGACTTTAGCCTGTAGCCTCAAGACTTTTTATAGCTTTTCTCTAAGCCATTCCTCATTGATTTTACTTTCTTCCTTTTCTTTTGATTCCAAAATCCTTTTAACGTATTTCCCCAAAAGGTCAAATTCTAAATTTACTATATCTTTTATTTTCTTCTCTTTTAAATCAGTCATTTTCAAGGTAAAAGGAATAACCGAAACCACAAAAGAGCTTTTCTTCAACTCAGCTATGGTCAGACTTATCCCCTCAACCGCAATTGAACCTTTTTCCACTAATAAATCCGCATATTCTAAGGGGAAACTGATCTCGTATATTAAACTATCTCCGGCTGAGTTAATAGATTTGATCTCGGCGGTGCAATCAATATGTCCACTTAACAGATGCCCACTTAATCTATCCGATAGTTTCAAAGCTCTTTCTAAGTTAACCCTATCCCTTTTTTTTAACCTGCCCAGGTTGGTCTTTTTTAAAGTCTCCTCCACGGCCTGAACCACAAAACTGTTCTGTTTAACTTCTATTACCGTCTGACAGGCACCGTTTATATTCATGCTATCCCCAATTTTCAGATCTTTTAAGACCTTTTCTGCTTTTATCTCCAGCTTTTTACTCTTTATACCGGAAGAGATATTTTCAATTTCTCCAATCTCCTCTATAATTCCAGTAAACACCTTCATTTCCTCCGTTCAGGGTAACCTATTAGAAGTATATCCTCAGAAAATCTTTTAAGCTCAACCTCTTTTAAATTCAGTGAATCTTTTATCCTGTTTATCCCTAAATCCCCGAAAGTCTCCAAACCTTTCCCTGAGATTTTCGGAGATAGAAAATAATAGACTTCATCGACCAATCCGTTTTTCAGAAAAGAGGTGAAGATCTCTTTACCCCCTTCAACTAAAATCGAGGCAATCTCTTCTTGACCTGCTTTTTTCAGGAATTTCTGAAGATCGATTTTCCTATCACTGGTTTTTTTTACCTCCCATATCTCTGCCGGATAACTCTTCAAACGTGAAGTAAGCTTAGAGGTAACTATGATAGTTTTATTATCTTTATTATTTTTTAGTACTCTGGAATCAGGAGGAATTTGACCTGAGGTAGTTAAGATTATCCTTTTAGGATTTTTCCCTTTAATTTTATGAATGGTTAGCTCCGGATTATCTTTTATAATCGTTTTAGATCCTACCAGGACCGCATCCACTTTACTTCTGAGTTTATGCACAAATTCGCGTGAAGTCTCAGAGGTAATCCTCTTTGAATCACCATTAAGCGTTGCGATTTTACCATCCAAAGTCTGGGCTACTTTCAAAATCACAAAAGGGATTCTGGTGGTTATATATTTAAGATAAACCCTATTTAATCTCTTTGCCTCTTGGCTTAATAATCCTACTTCAACCTGTATCCCGGAAGACTTTAACTTTTTTACTCCTT
>JAZDLB010000290.1:0-3859 GCA_043802565.1 Candidatus Zixiibacteriota bacterium
AAGTGAGGATATACTGTTAAAAAATGGTGATGAGATATTCATTCCTAAGATAAGTTTGGTAGTTAAAGTATCCGGTCGGGTAGTCAATCCTGGCTATTTGACTTATGAGCCTGGGAAAAACTATCTTTATTACATAAATAAAACCGGAGGTTTTTCCTGGAGGGCAGATAAGGGGAAGATAAAACTGATTAAAGGAGTAACTGGTGAGTGGGTGAAACCTGACAAGAATTTAGAGCCAGGTGATGTTATCTGGGTACCGGAGAAACCGGAAAGACACTACTGGAATAATTTTCGGGATATCCTGATGGCCGCTGGATCTGCGGCTACCGTTTATTTAGCAGTTAAAAAGGCGATTGAATAGGAGTTTTAAAAGGAGAAGATAAGTGGAAGAGGTGACTTCAAAAGAAGAGAGGATAAACCTTTACAGTTACCTTGCAGTTCTGGTAAAATATCGTAGGTTTATCTTTTTGAATTTTATCCTGGTTTGCTTTATTGTTGCCCTGTTTTCACTTTTTTTACCCAACTGGTACCGGGCTAAAACAACCCTTTTACCTCCAGAAAGAGGTGGTGGTCTGGGAATTGGCCTTGCCAGCTCACTTTTAGGGGAGTTTTCCAGTTTTGGTAGCTTAAGCCTTCCTATGACTGCAACTCCATCCGATATTTTCGCGGCAATACTTAAAAGTAGGACAGTGGTAGATTCAGTAATCCAAAAAGAAAATCTACTTAAGGTTTATGGAGTTAATAAGATGGAGGATGGTTTGAGGGAATTCTTTTTACATCTTCAGGTGAAAGTGGAGAATGAAGGGATTATTTCAATTGAGTTTGAGGACAAAAATAGAGAAAGAGCCGCTCGTGTGGCTAATCTACTGGTAGAAGAATTAGATCGGGTAAACCAGTTGACCAATACATCAAAAGCTAAGAATGCCAGAATCTTCATTGAGGAGAGGTTGAATCAGACACAGTCGAATCTGAAGGCGGCAGAGGATAGTTTGAGAAGTTTTCAGGAAAGGAATAGAGCTATAGTCTTAGATGAACAGATGAGAGCTTCGGTTAAGGGAGCAGCAGAACTAAAAGCCCAGTTGATCTCCTCTGAGATTGAGATGAATGTCTTGAGTAAAAATATGTCACCTAACCATCCTCAGATTCAACTATTGAAATCCAAAATTAATGAGATCAGAAAGCAACTGGAGACCCTGGAATCTGGTTCTCAATCCTCTAAAGGTAACAAAGCCTTAGGTGTCCCCTTAACCCAGGCACCATCATTAAGCTTAGAACTGGTTCGACTTATGCGAGAAGTTAAGATTCAGGAAACATTATTTGAGCTTTTGACCCAGCAGTATGAGCAATACAAGATCGAAGAGACGAAGGACACTCCAACGGTTCAGATACTGGATAAAGCTTCTCCTCCAGAAAAAAAAGCTAAACCTAAACGGGTTATGATGGTTTTAATAGCCGGGGTAGCCAGTTTGCTTCTCAGTGTCATTTTCTCATTTGGTTTAGAATATATAGATAAGGCAAAGAAAAGGCAGCCAGAGGATTTTAAAAGAGTAGAAGAGATGATCTCGGTTGTGCGAAAAGACCTTGCTGGTTTAAAAAATATCATAAATTTCAGAAAGAAGGAAAAAAGCAACCCTAAAGGGTTGCCCTACGAAAAATTGTAGGGCAAGGCCTCAAGGTCTTGAGACTTTAGCCTTGCGGAAAAAAGATGCAAACCTGAAGGTCCAGAATGGATCTTGAGATTTGCCCTACGAAAGATAAAAATGATAGATTGACGCAGGGCTCCGACTACAGCAGATTAACAGAAGGCAACCCTAAAGGGTTGCCCTACGAAAAACAAAGAAATAATCAGGAGCATGAATGCAAAACTATATCGACCCTAAAGCCAAATTAGGTGAAAATGTTAAAGTAGGATGGTATTCTATCATCGGAGAAGGGGTTCAGATAGGGAAAGGATGTGTGATTGGTAATAACGTTACTATCTATCCAGAGACCAGGATAGGTGATTACGTCAGGATCGATGATAATACTGTAATTGGCAAAAAGCCGATGAAAGCAGTTATCAGTGCCACTACCAAGGAGCAAGAACTACCTTCCGCAAAAATCGGGGATAACTGCCTTATCGGTACCTCTGTAGTTATATACAGAAGTGCGATTTTGGGAAATAAGATATTAGTAGCGGATCTATCCACAATCAGAGAAAACGTGACTATAGGTGATTTCACCATTGTTGGCAGAGGAGTAGCCATAGAAAATTTCTGTAAGATCGGCTCTTACTGTAAATTAGAAACCAATGTTTATATAACTGCTTATTCCGAATTAGGGGATTATTGTTTCATAGCTCCCTGTGTGGCAACTAGTAATGATAATTATATGGGAAGGAGCAAAGAGAGGTTCAAACATTTCAAAGGGATTACAGTTAAAAAAGGTGGAAGGATTGGGCTCAATGCTACAATCCTGCCAGGTAAAGTAATCGCTGAAGATTCACAGGTAGCAGCTGGAGCTGTGGTCACCAAAGATACACCTCCAAAAAAGATAGTATTAGGTACTCCAGCTAAGGTATGGGGAGATGTGCCTGAAGATCAACTCTTAGAAAATCAATAACATCTGGAGGAGAAAATGAAAGTTCCATTGCTGGATCTGAAAAGGGAATATATTTCTATAAAAAAAGAGATGGATGAAGCTGTTTTTGAAGTGTTGAACCATACCCAGTTCATCTTAGGACCAGAAGTAAAAAGCTTGGAAGAAGAGATTGCCAGATATTGTGAAACCAAATATGCTATAGGGGTTGCCTCAGGTACAGACGCACTGCTTTTGTCTTTAAGGGCATTTGGAGTTGAGCCAGGGGATGAGGTTATCACCTCGACTTTTTCCTTTTTTGCCTCTGCTGGGGTAATTGCTAATTTAAAAGCAATACCAGTTTTCATAGATATTGACCCATTTACTTACAATATCGACCCTCCGCTAATCGAAAAGAAAGTTACCAAAAAGACCAAGGCGATAATGCCAGTTCATCTTTTCGGGCAATGTGTGGATATGGATCCGATTTTAGAAGTGGCAAAAAAGTATAGTCTTAAAGTGGTAGAAGATGCGGCTCAGTCGATTGGTGCAAAATATAAAGGGAAGAAAGCTGGTTCTATGGGAGATACTGGATGTTTCAGCTTTTACCCCTCAAAGAATTTAGGTGGTGCGGGTGATGGTGGAATGATAGTAACCAGTGATCCAGATTTAGCTGAGAAATTAAGACTTTTAAGGATGCATGGCTCAAAGACTAAATATTTTCACTCCACAGTAGGATATAATAGCCGGTTAGATACTTTACAGGCAGCGATCTTAAGAGTCAAACTTAAATATTTAGACTCCTGGCATGAAAAAAGAAGAAAAAATGCAGCTTATTATGACAGAGCATTTGAGGGGATGTACCTCGTTACTCCCAAAGCAGAGAGTTACAATTATCATATTTACAACCAATATACCATAGCAGTTAAAAATCGTGACAAGCTAAAAGAACACTTGGCTCAAAATCAGATTGGGTATGATACTTACTATCCTCTCCCCTTGCATCTGCAGAAATGCTTTGAAGATTTAGGTTACAAAAATGGAGATTTACCCAATTCTGAAAAGAAAGCCTTAGAGGTCCTCTCCCTTCCTATCTATCCGGAACTAACTAAAGAGGAACAGAATTTTGTGATCGAGATGATAACCCAGTTCTTGAAAAGAGATTAGCGGAATTTTTGTAGATTCTTATTTAGATTAACCGGGTGTTTTTTGAGTCGTCACGAGGTAAATTATTTTGATCTCATCTTAATCCAAAGAGCTTAATGCCAGGCACTGCTAAGAAAATAATCAGGAATACCATCTA
>JAZDLB010000291.1:0-4838 GCA_043802565.1 Candidatus Zixiibacteriota bacterium
TGTCCTCCTCGATCTTCTTTAAACCTTCCCTTCCATCCAGAACCCCCTTTACCTCAAATCCTTCCTGCTGCAATATACTTCGACAGCTATCTAAGACGATCGGCTCATCGTCTATCACCAGTATGTTCTTTTTGTCCTTCATCTTACTCACCTCCTCTAACTTTAGAGTTTGTTACTTTTTTCACAATCTTAATTAAAGCAACATATATGCCAAAAAATAAATTAAAAGGAGCTATCTTTAATTAAGCTTTTATGTTACAATAAGTTAAAAGTAATAAAAGTGGTGGTTTTGCCTAGGAAAGAAAATAAAAAGAAAGCTCTTGTATATTTTTAATATGCGGTTATGTAGGCTAAGTCTATGAAATACTTCGAATTAAGATTTTATTTTGATGTATAAAATAACTCTAAAAGTATAAATTTATTATTCAGTTTCTTCTCTTATCCTTATATTGTATTTCCTCATAAGGGCCTGAAAATTTGACCTCTGCATCCCTACATCTTTGGCAGAGCGGGTAACATTCCAGTCATTTCGGTTCAAGGCTTCAAGGATGAACATCTTCTCCGCATTCTCCACCGCGCTTTCCCTTAAATATTTTTTCATCGTTTTCAGCTCTTCAGAGTTTTTCGGGAACTGGGTATCAATTTCTGCACCCTGCCCTAAGATATTAGCCGGAAGATACTCTGAGATAATGGTCTTACCTTCCGCCATAACTACCGCCCTTTCTATCACATTTTCCAATTGTCTGACATTTCCAGGCCATTCATAATTAATAAGCTTATTCATAGCCTCAACTGAGATACTCTTGATCTCCTTATTCATCTCCTGATTGAATTTCTTAAGAAAATGATATGCTAAAATCGGAATATCATCTTTTCTTTCTCTTAAAGGGGGAATTACGATTGAGACTACATTCAACCTGTAATACAGGTCTTCTCTGAACTTCTTTTCATTAATCAATATCTCCAGATTCTTGTTAGTAGCTACGATAAATCTTAAATCCACCTTTTTATTTTGAACCCCTCCCACTGGCAAAAACTCCTGTTCTTGTATTACTCTTAAAAGTTTTCCCTGGATAATCGGATTAATATCCCCGATCTCATCTAAGAAAACCGAGCCCCCATCTGCCACTTCAAAAAGACCAGGTTTGGTAACAATGGCACCGGTGAATGAGCCTTTGACATGACCGAAAAGCTCGCTTTCTAAAAGGTCCTGGGATAATACCCCGCAATCTACCGGGAAAAAAGGTTTGTTTTTTCTTTGACTGTTGAAATGAATAGCTCTGGCGATTAACTCTTTGCCAGTCCAGCTCTCCCCATAGATCAATACAGTGCTATTAGTTGGGGCTACTTTTCGAATGAATTTGAAAACATCCTGAATTTTTGTACTATTACCTACGATATTTTCAAAGGAATACTTAGCCTCTAATTCTTTATGCAGGTAGATATTTTCAAAAATCAGTTTTTTTTTCTCCAGAGCTTTCTCCACCACCACAATCAGTTCTTCCGGGGTGAAAGGCTTCGGGATATAATCTAAGGCACCCATCTTCATTGCCCGAACTGCAGTTTGCACTGTGGAATATCCGGTGATCATTATCACAACTATCTCCGGGTCCTTTTCCTTTATCTTGGTTAAAAGCTCCATCCCATCCATACCGGGCATCTTAAGGTCAGTAATCACTATATCGAAAGATTCCTGACTGAGTTTTTCCAAAGCCTCCTCTCCAGACTGGGCGGTTTTCACCTCAAAACCCTCAGGTGAAAGTATTCTCTGGATGCTTTTACAGATCACTACCTCATCATCCACTACCAGGATATTACCTTTTGCCATCTTCTGTTTTAATCTCCTTAACTAAGACTTTATTATTCTAAGGGCAATTTAACTGTAAAGGTTGAGCCTTTCCCTAACTGACTTTTTACCTCTAAGTATCCGTTATGTCGTTGAATTATCCCGTAACTAACTGATAGACCTAAACCAGTTCCCCTTCCAGACCTCTTTGTAGTAAAGAACGGGTCAAAGATCTTGGGTAAATTCTCCTCGAAGATTCCAGAACCAGTGTCCGTGAAGCTTACCTTTACAAACTTCTTCTCAGGATCGAAATCAGATTCTATAGTAAGAGTGCCACCCTGAGACATAGCCTCAGCCGCATTTAAGATTATATTTACAAAGACCTGTTTTATCTGGTCAATATCCATCATCACCATAGGCAGATTTTCTTTAAGTTTTTTTCCAACGTTTATATTAAGGAAAATCGCTTGATTTTCAAGCAGAGATAGGGTCTCCTCCACCACTTTATTTATATCTGCACGGGTTTTACTTGGCTCAGTCTGTCGGGCAAATTCTAAAAGACCTTTCACGATTTTCCGGCAGCGAGTTGTTTCGCTAACTATCACCTCTAAATCTTCTTTCATCTGTGGATTCTCTTTATGCTCTTTCAAAAGCAAAGAGCTGTAAGTCAAAATACCCGTCAGGGGGTTATTTATCTCGTGAGCAATCCCGGCGGCTAATTTACCTAAAGAAGCTAATTTCTCGGATTGGATTAATTGTTCTTGTGTTTTCGTTAGTTCTTGAGTCCTCTCCTCCACCCTTTTCTCCAGAACTTTGCTCCATTCCTTTAACTCTTCTTGAGCCTTTGCTAAATCCTTGGTCATCCGGTTAAAGGAGTTGGCTAACTCTCCTATCTCACTTTTTGACTCTATTTTCAAGGCATTTTCCAGATCCCCGGAGGCAATCCTTTTGGTCTCATCCACTAAAGCTCTAACCGGTCGACTTACTGACCTTCGAACAAATATTCCGATGGTCACAGAGATACCTAAGAACAATACAACTGCAAAAGCCAAGGTCTTCTTCTGATTCCCCTCTATCTGGTGATCTACATCCGTAAGGGACATCCCGATATCTAAAACCCCTAAGACCTTTTGAGATGAAGGATGAGCATGGCAGTCTGCAGTATAACAATCCTTTTCATTATAGATAGGATTTATCATCCCCAGGACCCGATGTCCCTCTTTAGTTTTATAGATCCGACTTCTCTCCGGGGTAGGTAGTTTTTCTAAAGGCTTTTCAGCCGAATGGCAGGCATAACAGGCTTCCGCTTTTTTATCCACCATCGTGCCGATATCCTTTTTATCCGTGGAGAACATTATCTCTCCCTCTTTATTAAAAATTCTGATCTTCTCAATCCCCTCCTGTTCTCCTATGGTTTCGATAATCTTATGCACCGCTTCGCTTTCGTATTTTAACATATCATAGCGGGTGCTTCTTTTAACCGTTTCGCTTATACGTGAAGCCCCTTTCAGAACCTCACCTATCAATTGTTTTTTCTGGGAGTTTATGCTCACATAAGTGAAGATACCCAAGGCTATGACCAGAATAGACCCCACGAATAAGATTAACTTAAACCCTAAACGATTATACCACATACAAAAAACTCCACAAGTTGAGCCTTAATATAAAATCTTTAAAATTAAATGTCAACTCTTTAACTTAAAAGTGTCAATGCAAATCTAAAATGTCAGCTTTTTTGCAAATTCAAAATGTCAGCTCGAATTTGAGTCTTGAGATAATTTATGGTTGCAAGCTCGTTTAGTTTAAGTTTGGTTCTTTCCTTTAGTATGGGTTTATGTTTTAGCTTTTTACCTTGATAAAAGATGTTGACCGAGCCATCCAGATATTTATGCACCTCTACTTTCGCCTTGACATAGCTTAGCCGGTATTCATCCGGGAGTATCTGAAACAGTTTCCCATTGTAACTTATGGTATTGTCCCCGGCAACGGCTCTTTCTTCCTTTAAACAGAAGATCTCCTTTAGTTTTAACCCTTCAGGTAGAAGCCCGTAGGCAGAACCAGATTCCTTAGCAGGATGGGAAAACATCCGATTATGTTTGGGAATAAACTCCTCTACTAAATAGCGATTGGCTTCCTCTAAGGTGGAGATGTTATGTAACCTGAGTTCCGAACAGAGCCTATCCTGGAATACCCCGAACTTCCTCTCTATCCTACCCTTGGCCTGAGGTGAATAGGCGTAGATCATCCTTATCCCTAACTCCTCTAAGGCCCTTGTAAATTGGGTTGAAGGATAGTCCCCTTTAAGTTGATACTCCATTCCCCCATGCCGGGTAGTTTTGAAATTGGAATTTAAATCCACATACACACTCAAAGGTACTCCCTTTCTCTGAACAATATCCTTAAACACCCCCATATTCTCTCTTACCCCATCCACCAGCTCGAACTTCGCCCCCAACATCTTACTGGTAGCATCATCTACTCCCCCAATCAAATAAAGCTTAGGACCTCTCCCCTCCAGCCAGTCATGATCTGAGGTGTCAAATTGAACCATCTGCCCCTCTCGGGCTGAAGGCTCTCTCCACTGCCTATGCTTGGGGTAGCTCTTCTTCTTACTATAGGAACCCTTCCCCAATAAAATCTGCCTCACAGATTCCCTGGAAACCCTTATCCTCTCCTCACTATTCAAATACTCTGTCATGTGGGTAAGGTTAAAACCTCGGTATTTGGTCTTATAAAGATGGTCTATTCTGTCCCTCATCTTCTCCGTTAGCCAGCGAGGACTCTTTTTACCCTTACTCTTATGAATCACTCCTCCGGGACCTTCTTTCTGCACCCGTGCCTTTAGCCGATATATCTGTCGCTCACTTAACCCCAAAATCTCAGATGCTTCCCTGGCCTTAAGATATCCCTCATTTACTTCCGAAATTACTTTGTACCTCTGTGCCTCTCTCATTGTCAGGCTTAACACCCTAATCACCTCCTCTTTAGGAGGCGATTATAACCTGACATTCTCTATTTGCAAACTACTGACATTATTATATTGCGAAGACAG
>JAZDLB010000292.1:0-8599 GCA_043802565.1 Candidatus Zixiibacteriota bacterium
CCTGGCTTTACCTTAATTTTCTTTACTTTGCCATCGAATTTAGCTTTCAACTCATTTTCCATCTTCATCGCTTCAACTATGGCAACTCCCTGCCCTGTTCTTACCATCTCCCCTTCTTTAACTTCTATGGCAACGACTAAACCAGGCATTGGAGATTTTAGTTCTCTATCATGTAAAATCTCTTTTTTAAAACCAGCAATATCTTTTATCTTTTGAATTTTCTCATCCTCTAAAACACATTCATATCTTCTTCCTTTAAAACTCACCCAGTACCCTTCAGCATTTTTTACTATCTCCACATCAAACGATTGATTATCCACCAGAAATGAAAAAAGATTAGGTGGTTTAACTTGCGCAAAATCAACCGCAACCGGCTGACCATTAAGCCTTACTATCAATTTACCGTCAGTCTCAATTATATCAACTTCAAAACTCTTATCTTCAATATTAGCAATGTATTTCATATATGTCTTAAAGTATTACTTTATACTTAAATCCCAAGTCTTCTTAATCCTCTTCTTCTCCCTTCCATCTTCCAGGGATTTTCCTTCTCTTGAGCCTTTGAACCTTTTCTGCCGAAGGCGGATTGAACCTTTTTTGTATTTTGATACTCCGCTAAGGCCGAAAACAAAGCCACCATTTTATAAGTATCTTTTTCAATCAGAACCTTTCCACCCCGATCAAACTCTTCTTCAATAAAATGAGTAGACAATTCACCTTTTTTGAACTTTTCATTCTCCATAACCTGAATATGAAAAGGAATAGTTGTAGCCACTCCGGAAATATGATATTCCGATAAAGCTCTTCTCATTCTCTGTATGGCTTCCTCTCTATCTTTACCCCAGGTGATTAATTTGCCAATGATCGGATCATAGTAGATCGGTACCTCACATCCTTCATAAAGACCGGAATCAACCCTGATCCCTGGACCTGCTGGCTCTTCATAATATGAAACCGTACCGGTTGAAGGCAGAAAATTGTTTTCCGGGTCTTCTGCATAAATTCTACATTCTATTGAGACCCCTCTCCAGGATATATCCCCCTGCTTGTAGCTTAAAGGCAAACCAGAGGCAATCTTCATCTGTTCCTTAGCTATATCAATCCCGGTAACCATCTCTGTAATCGGATGTTCTACCTGAAGTCGAGTATTAGCCTCTAAAAAATAGAAGTTTTTATCAGAATCAACCAAAAATTCCATTGTTCCTGCATTGTAATATCCAGCCGCCTTAGCTGCTTTAACCGCAGTCTCACCCATTTTCTTTCGCATAGCTTCATCCACGAGGGGTGAGGGAGATTCCTCAATCACCTTCTGGTGTCTTCTCTGAATTGAGCATTCCCTCTCCCCTAAATAAATAACATTTCCGAATTTATCACCTAATATCTGAATCTCAATATGTCTGGGTTTCTCTAAATATTTTTCAATATAAATCCTGGCATCTGCAAAAGCAGATTTAGCTTCAGAGGAGCAAGCTCTCATGGCCTCTTTCAAATCTTTTTCATTTCTGACAATCCTCATTCCTTTTCCTCCTCCTCCACCAGCCGCTTTAATTAAAATCGGGAAACCTATTTTTTGAACAATTGCAAGCCCCTGCTTTTCAGATTCCAGAGGTTCTTCAGTTCCGGGAACAACTTCGATCCCGGCTTTTTTCATCGTTTTTCTGGCAGCCATTTTATCCCCTAAAAGCTCAATGGCAGAGGCAGGCGGACCAATGAAAATTAATCCTTCTTTTTCCACTAATCGAGCGAACACTGGGTTTTCTGCTAAAAAACCATAACCCGGATGAATTCCCTCGCACCCTGCTTTTTTTGCCACATCAACTAATTTTTCCATATTAAGGTAACTGGCAACTGAAGGTGAGGGTCCGATAAAATAAGCTTCATCCGCCATCCGAACATGTAAACCTTTTCGGTCGATCTCAGAAAAGACCGCAACCGCTTCTATCCCTAACTCCCTGCAAGCTCGTATAATCCTGACCGCGATCTCTCCCCGATTAGCTATAAGAATTTTTTTGAACATAGATTTTTTTCGTAGCGCCCGACCATCGTGTCGGGCGAGGTTATACCAGAGGTAATTCATCTATTAGTCCGGAAAATGGATATTCAAAAACCTCAGCGACCAAATTTTTTCTAATCGGGTTATTCAATATATATTTCGCCGTCTCATGCACATCTTCATATGTTCGCATAATGTAATCATAATAACTTTTATGCCACAATCTGCCTTTAAATCCACACTTCCAAAAAATATGAGTGGTCTTACCTTTGTAAATCTGCATAAACTTAGGAACACTTATTTGGTTTTCACCTGGGCTTAACAGAAGATGCAGATGATCTGGCATCAGACAATAAACAAATACCTTAACCTTTAATTTTGATTTCAACTCCAGTAAACAGTTTATTACTTCTTCTGCCAATTTATGATTATTAAAAAAGTTTTTACCTTCAAAACATCTTACAGTTACAAAATAAGCATAGGGTAAGCTATAATCAAATTCTTTTAATCTTACAGAACGAGATTTTCCGAAGGTTTTGTATCCTTCTTTGCTAAATTTCTCATTAACAGGTTTTTCTACCATTGTATAAATCTGCTTTTTATGCGTCCGACAGGATCGTCGGACGTTACGACCTGAGCGCCTCTGTTCTCCGTAGCGCCCGACCATCGTGTCGGGCGTTAAGACTTGTAAGGGCGACCCACCGGCTCGCCCCTACAAACAAATCACCTCGAATTCATTCTCTTCTTAGTCTTTCAATATTTTCTTTAACCATTTCGATTTCCTTTTTCGCTCCGATTTGGGTGAAAAGCCTTAAAGCATCTTCATAATATTTGAACGACTTTTCCTTTTCACCTTTCTCCTCATAAACAGAACCGAGATTATCGAGATCTGATGCTTCGCCATACTTGTTCCTCATTTCTCTGTCTATTTTCAAAGCATCCTCATGATACTTTATGGCTTTGTCCAATTCACCTCTGATTCTATAGACTATACCGAGGTTGCCAAGAACTGCTGATTCTCCTTCTCTGTCATTAAACTCTCTGGAAAGGCTTAAAGATTTGTTCCAATTTTCTAAAGCTAAATCAAGTTTCCCTGGAGTATAATAACAGAGCCCAATGAGACTATAAAGTGCCACCAATTGACTGGCTTTGGCCTCTTTCATTGACTGCTTGAATTCAGCAATCGCCTCATCCCATTTATACTCTGTCATCAGTTTCAAACCCTTGGCAAATGGGTCAAATACTGATGAGTCTGCCGAAGGTAATCCATCAACATAAATTGGTTTACCAAGACGCTTTTCAAGTATCTCTAACTTCTTTTCTATAGTATCAATTTTATCTATTTTCTTTTCTGTAGGTCTATCTAACTTTACCCTAGGTGGACAAATCAATGGGTAAAGGGCTATTATCAGAGCGATAGTACCAACTATAACACCTACAATTGTCCAAAATAATTCACGTTTAATTCGATAACCAAATATTTTCATTAACTAATACTCAATAAATAACATTCGAACAGGGACCTCTGCAGGAGCGGTATTTCGCTTCGCTCAACACAATCCCTACACCTTCTTTTGTCCTTCGTAGCGCGACCCTTTTAGGGTCGCATTGCGAGGCTAGAAGCCTCGCGCTACATTTTCTTAATACGTCCGACACAAAGGTCGGACGCTACGTTTTTAACCCTTGAACTCTTGAACCATTGAACCCTTGAACCTTTTACAATGGTATATTCCCGTGCTTCTTCGGTGGATTCGAATCCTTCTTTGTCTCAAGCATCGACAAAGCCTTGATTAATCTTGGTCTGGTCTCTTTGGGCTCAATCACATCATCTAAATACCCTCTTTCTGCGGCGATATAGGGGTTGGCGAACTTTTCAATGAATTCTTTTAACTTCTCCTCGGTCGCTTTTTCTGGATCAGGAGATTCCGCTATCTCTTTTTTAAAGATAATCTTCACTGCCCCTTTTGGACCCATCACTGCGATCTCTGCAGTGGGCCAGCCGTAGTTTATATCCCCTCTCACGTGTTTGGAGTTCATAACATCATAAGCCCCTCCGTAAGCTTTGCGTGTAATAACCGTTACCTTGGGAACTGTTGCCTCGCAGAAAGCATAGAGGAGTTTTGCCCCGTGCTTTATTATTCCACCAAACTCCTGAGCGGTCCCGGGAAGAAAGCCTGGTACATCTTCAAATACCACTAAGGGTATATTAAAAGCATCACAGAACCTGACAAATCTAGCTCCCTTTATAGCTGAATCGATGTCTAAAACACCGGCTAAGACCGCTGGTTGATTACCTACAATCCCTACAGATTTACCACCCATTCGCGCAAACCCCACCACTAAATTCTGAGCATAATCTTTATGAACTTCAAGGAAATCGCCATCATCCACTATCCTTTTTATCACATCTTTCATATCATAAGGCTTGGTCGGTTCCTCTGGAACAACGAAATTTAACTCTTCATCCCTTCGGTCAACTGGGTCAGTGCATTTCTTATCCGGAGGGTCTTCCATATTGTTCAGAGGAATGAAACTAAAAAGTTTCCGGGTTATAAGAAGAGTCTCTGCTTCATTTTCACAGGCGAAATGAGCCACTCCGCTCTTGGTTGAATGAACCAGAGCACCACCTAACTCCTCGTAACTTACCTCCTCATGCGTAACCGTTTTGACTACCGAAGGTCCAGTAACAAACATATAACTTGTCCCTTTGACCATCAAAGTGAAATCAGTAATCGCTGGCGAATAGACTGCACCTCCGGCGCAGGGACCCAGTATTACAGAGATCTGTGGAATCACTCCTGAGGCTAAGGTGTTTCTTAAAAATATGTTCGCATAAGCACCTAAACTAACTACCCCTTCCTGAATCCTGGCACCCCCGGAGTCGTTCAAACCTATAACTGGAGCACCAATTTTCATTGCTAAATCCATAATCTTGCAAATCTTCTCTGAATGGGCTTCCGCTAAAGAACCCCCAAAAGTGGTGAAATCCTGCGAGAAGACAAAGACCAATCTACCTTCTATGGTTCCGTACCCGGTTACCACTGCATCTCCGAAAATCCTTTGTTTATCCAGGCCAAAATCTCTACAGCGGTGCAAAACAAACATATCGAATTCCTCAAAACTACCATCATCTAAAAGCAGGTCCAACCTCTCCCGGGCCGTAAGCTTCCCCTTTTTATGCTGTTCTTCTATCCTTTTAGAACCACCGCCTAATTTCGCCTCTGCTCTTTTCTTTTTTAACTCTTCCAATTTTTTTTCTAAGGACATAAAACACCTTTTTACTATATTAGAACGTTTTTAATTTCTATTTTATCATTTATTTTTTCTAAATAACAGAACCTGGTCTCGATCTCATGGTCAAAAGCAATCATCCAGTTATATTCCAGACAATCCTGAATCAACTTCTTTTTGACTTCCATCACCTCTAATGGATAAATATCTACACCGGCTACATAAGGGATTCTAATATGAGAAATAGTAGGAATTATATCTCCAGGATAAAGTATCGTTTTATCCCCTCCCTGTATAAAAACCACCTGCTGTCCTTTTGTATGTCCTCCGGTTAATTTCACCCTTATCCCCGGCACAATCTCCTTATCTCCTTTCACTAACTCTATCAACCCACATTCATCCAGAATCTGAAAATTCTCCACCATATAAGTTGCTTTAGTTCTCTCATCCGGTTGAAGCGCATATTTCCATTCTTCGGTTTGAATCACATACTTAGCCTCAGGAAAACGAGGGACCTTCTCACCTTTAGAATTAAATTTTATGATCCCTCCGGCGTGGTCTAAATGAAGATGCGAGAGGATAACCAAATCAATATCCTCAGGCTTTAAACCTATCTCAGAAAGAGCTTTTTCTAAATTGGAATCCTTTTCTACCCCATATATTTTTTTCTGTTTCTCATCTAAAGTATCCCCTATCCCAGAATCGATCAGGATATTTTTACCTTCTGATTTGACTAAAAGAAGATTCAAGTCTAAAGTTATCATATTTTCCTCATCCGGAACCATCAATCTCTCCCAGATGATTTTAGGAACAACTCCAAACATTGCCCCGCCATCGATTTTGAAGGAATTATCCACTATAGAATAGACCTCTTTATCACCAAGTTTAAGCATAAGTTTTTTCCCTTGAACCCTTTCCGCCTCTGGCGGATTAAACTCTTTAACCTTTTAGTTCACCGCAAAATTTAATACTTTTAAGCTTCAAGTCAAGGGAAAGTTTACAAGTTAGCTCAGGAGAGTGACTATTTTGGCTTAAAGATTAAAATGGTGCATGCGTTTAGAATGAATTAGTAATGTTGGCTTTTCAATCATGCGTTTTTGTGATAAAACTGAACGATAGAATAATCTTCCAGCACTATTAAAATCCAAAATAATCTAAAAAAAGACAAATTAAATTTTGTACTACTTCACAATTTTGATAACAACTTTAGACCCGCATAGGGGCGGTCGATAAAACCTTACGACAGCTACTACGAGCCTGCCTGCCCGTCCTACAGATCCGTAGGATAGGGCGCCAGACGCCCAAAGGGCGGGCTCTGGCTCGTAGTCTCCGTTATTAGGAAAAGGGTCGGCGCTACGAGATCAGTTTATGAGGTCTTTTTTCTTCTGCTCAAATTCCTCTTTATTTATCTCTCCTTTGGCATATCTTTTCTTCAGAATCTCTAAGGCACTTTCATCTTGAGCAGGTCCTCTCGTCTCAGTTTTTCCCTGCTGAAAGAGCCATTTGACAAAAAGGACGATAACCACTATAAATGCAATCCAGAAAATAGCCATCCCCAGCCATCCAAGTCCCCACATATACATATTTTCCTCCTTAGATGATTTATCTTTTATTTTTCATTATTCTTTTACTTTTCTCTCAACTCGGACAGGGCATCTGCCCTGTCCGAAAATCTTTCTCCGGGCAAGGGCATAACTCCCGCCCAAGCAAAGTATTCTACTCTAACTGTTTCACTAATTCTATAACAAAGTTGGCTGAATTATCTGCGGCTACTTTAAAGAAATCTCTTATCTCTAAAGCCGCGGTGGCAGAGCCTGAGCCACCAGCTAAATCGGAACAGCTCCTTACTACTAAAACCGGGACACCATTTACATTTGCCACCTGCACCACCGCCGCAGATTCCATATCCACAATCTCTGCATCGAACTTTTCTTTTAAATAATCTCTTTTCTCTTTCTGATCGATAAATGAGTTCCCGGACACTCCTTTACCTCCGGTTTTAACCCGGGGAATGCGTTCCTGAACTGGTTTTAACTTAAGAGTTTGACTGGCTATCTTAGCTTTTTCCAAAAGGGTATCATCCACCTCAAAATATAGAACCCCAGCTTCTCTTTCTTTACCAGGCAAAACCACATATATCGAGTCCGGTAAAAATCCTTCTTTCCCATAGTAGCCATAATCGTGCGTTGCCCAGCTCTCCGGGATTACGATATCGCCTATATGGTTTGAAGAATCAATACCTCCACATATACCGGTGAAGATTATTTTTTCTGGATTATATTTATCGACCAGAAGTTGAGTGGTCATCGCCGCATTAGTCATTCCCACCCCGGAGTTGACAATGATAACCTCTTTCCCATTTACTTTTGTTCCTGTGGACAATTTGCCAATCCAGAAAATCTTCCCTTTTACAAAAAGGCTATCCTGCAGAATTAGTCTGCTTCGTAGAAGCGCCCCTTCATTATCAAAGGCGTACATCAAGGCGATTTTACCTTTAGTTCCAGCAGATGATTGAATAGAAAAGATACAGATAAAAAACAAAGCTGTGATAAGAATTAGTTTTCTTTTCATTCTTTAAGACCTCCTTTAAAGTTAATAGGTTTATTTTCAGTCTTAACTTGAATTTACCCCATCCTCTCCCTGCGAGAGAGGGAAAGGGTGAGGTTATGACAAAACATTTTTCTATTTACTTAGCAATCCAGAAAAGGTTGTACTAAAATTACCTAAGGGTAAAAGGATTGCTTCGTCTCGCCTTCGGCGGACCCGCAATGACAGTGCTTATGTAACTACCCTCATCGGGTAGGTATAGATATTCATTCTTTTCCCTCTGGCAAAACCGATTACTGTAATTCCTAACCTTTGGGCTAACTCCAGGGCTAAACTGGTAGGGGCGGAACGGGAGATGATTAGATTAATTTTGGCTCTCCCGGCTTTTAACAATATATCAGAAGAGACTCTGCCACTGGAGATCAATAATTTATCCTGCCAGGGGATATTTTCGATTAAGCTTTCTCCTAATATCTTATCCACCGCATTATGTCTTCCGATATCCTCTTTGAAAAGCAAAATCTTCTCTTTGTCTGCTAAGGCAGCACTATGGGTTCCGCCAGTTGACTTGAAAACTGAGGATTTAACCTCAAACTCTTTCATGAGTTTTATTATTTCATTTGCACTTATAGTAAATTCCAGGTTTATCAGAACATCTTCTAAGAAGTTCAAATCCTCGATCTTCTGAAAGCTTTTTCTTTTCCCGCAGCCAGAGGTAAAGGTTTCATCTTGCAGAAAATATTTTGGAAGTTTATGTTTTTTTTGAGTAAAGATTTTAACCTGGTCTTTTATTGCATCGAAAACAATTTTCTTTACCTCATCTTTCCT
>JAZDLB010000293.1:0-7617 GCA_043802565.1 Candidatus Zixiibacteriota bacterium
TTGGAATGTTGATTCTAATTGGAGGGCATATATTGTTAATTATAGGACTCTATTTTCTGTACCATGATTATCAAAATCCACCCACTGAATTGTATAATAAACTCAGTGTTCCTCTCTATCTTTTTAGTGAAATTCTACCCTTCCTTTTGTGGGTTATTTTAGCTAAAAGGAACCTGCTTAGTTTATTCCTGTCTAAAAAAGCGTTAGCTGTAAAGTAGATGAGGTGTTTTCAAGAATTCTTCATAAAAGATGGAATAGATTAAGCAGGTTTGCCTAAATGAATTGATATCAGCTTAATCTAAGCTAATCAGCAATGAGTTCGATGTGCGTTACTTTGTAAAGGATTAACCTTAGTATTGCGTCCCTGAAAGGATCGCGCTCCAAGGCTACCTAAAACAAACGCCCGACACCAAGGTCGGGCGCTACAGATTTTTTACAACCTTTGAACCCTTGAACCTTTGAGCTTTCTTTATTCAGAAGTTGGTTTTTCTCCACCGGGCTCTGGTTCGGATTTTTTCTCTTCCGGGGGTAAAGGTCCTAATTTCTTCTCTATCTCCTCTATCTCCGGTTTCTCCATTAATTCCTTTACCTTAACTGTCTTGGTGGGGTGCTTGGCTAAATAGGCTTCTAATTCAGCTTTTTCTTTATCTTTGTAATATTCAGCCACTGAAAGAATTATCCTTCTTCCAGGTGGGTCAAATTCGATAGCTTTAAGAGGAATAACCTCTCCTTCAGAGAAAGCATCTGCTGGTTTGGTTATATCTGGTTTTCCCAATTGGTCTAAAGGTACAAATCCCTCCATCTCTGCTTCCAGCTCTACTATAACTCCACGGTCCAGTAGGCGGATTATCTTTCCTTGAGTCTCAGCCCCTACCCGGTATTTTCTGGATAGCAAAGGCCAGGGGTCATCTTTAAGCTGTTTATAGCCTAAGGAGATCTTACGATTTTCCTTATCGATACTCAAGACCATCACCTCCACCCTTTCTCCTTTCTTCATAACCTCACTGGGATGCTGTATCCTTTTGATCCAGGAAAGGTCTGAGATATGAACCAATCCATCCACACCTTCCTCCAATTCTAGGAATACACCAAATGGAGTAATATTTCTTACCTTGCCAGATACCTTCGCGCCGATAGCGTATTTTCTCTCCATGGCATCCCAGGGGTCTGGTTCCATCTGTTTGATCCCCAGGGAGATCCTTTCGTTTTCCTTATCCACAGAGAGAACTACTGCATCCACCATATCTCCAACTGCCAGAAGTTTGGAAGGATGTTTAATATGTTTGGTCCAGGACATCTCCGAGATATGAATCAATCCTTCAATACCTCTTTCCAGTTCCACAAAAGCACCATAATCGGTAATAGAGACAACCTTTCCTCGGATCCTTTTTCCCACCGGGTATCTTTCTTCGATATTATCCCAGGGGTAAGGGGTAAGCTGTTTAAGTCCTAAGGAGATCCGACCAGTGGATTTATCGAAATCCAGTATCTTGACATTTATCTTGTCTCCTAAGGCAACCACTTCACTCGGATGGGATACTCTGCCCCAGGATAAGTCAGTTATATGTAGAAGTCCATCAACTCCACCTAAGTCAATGAAAACGCCGAAATCGGTTATATTTTTAACTACCCCTTCTTTTACCTGCCCTGCCTCGACTTCAGAAAGAAGTTTAACCTTCTGTTTTTCTCTCTCCTCCTCCAATACTGCTCTTCTGGAGACTACTATGTTCCTTCTGCTCTTATTTAGTTTTATGATCCGCAGTTGCATGGTCTGTCCTAAGAGAGCATCGAAATCCGGAACCTGTTTTAAAGCTATCTGCGATCCGGGTAAGAAAGCATCTACTCCAATCAGATCTACAACGATTCCTCCCTTAATCCTTTTCAGAAGCTTCCCGTCTACTAAAGTTCCTCTTTCATAAGCCTCTCTGATCTTGTCCCAGATTTTTATGAAATCCGCTTTCTGCTTGGAAAGGACCAGTTGTCCATTCTGGTCTTCTATCGCCTCTAAGAAAAGATCAACTTCGTCCCCGATTTTCAACTGATCTGGATGAGGAAACTCTGCCAGAGGGATAATCCCTTCGGATTTAAAACCAACATCTACGATGACATCATCTTTAGTAACCCGGAGGACCTTACCTTTAATCAGTTCTCCTTCTTTAATTACTCTGAAAGTCTGTTCATACATCGAAAGCATCTTCTGAAATTCATCCGGGGAATATTCTTTTTCCTCTTCCATCTTTAGTTCGGGAAGAGGTTCCTTTTTCACCCTTCTGATTTTCCTTTCCCTTAACTCCGGTTTAAGCTCTTCTTTCTCAACTGGCTCTTTTTTCTTAACCTCCGCTGATTTCTTAGTTTTCTTCTTAACGGTAGAGTCAGTTTTTGTCTTTTTAACACCACCTTTCTTTTTACCTTTTTCAGCCTTAGGGGCTGTAGTTTTTCTGGCTTTCTTCTTCTCAGCCATTTTAAGTTGTTCCTCCTTTATATAGAATTTGTCCATCTGGACATTTTTATCCGGTTAAGTCTTTGATCTTTTTTATAACCTGCTCTATAATCCAGTTAGGGGTTGAAGTTCCCGCAGTAACCCCGATCTTTTTCTTAGTTTTAAACCATTCTCTTTTAAGCTCGGCTGAAGTTTCTAGGTGATAGGTAGGTTTCCCTTTCTCTTGGCAAAGCTTGGCTAAACGAGAGGTATTTGCAGAGTTTTTCCCACCGACCACAATCATTAAATCGACATCTTTTGCCATCTTCAAGGTAGCTTTTTGAACATTAGCGGTCGCATTACATATAGTATTGAATATCTTGACCTCTCTTGTTTTTTCTAAAAGCAGACCTACAACTTGTTTAAACGTATCCAGATTTAAAGTGGTTTGAGCTATTACCCCAATCCTTTTATCTTTAGGGAGATTTATATTTTTTGTCTCCTGATTCACCACCAGAGCCTCATCTCCAGCATAACCTATTATTCCCTGGACTTCAGGATGAAAAGCTTCTCCCACCACTACTACCTGATAACCATCTTTATACAATGCCCGGGTATTCTTTTGAGCTCTTCTAACAAAAGGGCAGGTAGCATCGATAATTTTCAGACCTTTCTTTTTAGCCTGCAGTATAATGCGAGGATGTGCTCCATGGGAGCGGATGATCAGAATTCCAGATTTGAGCTTCTCGATATTTTGAACTGGTTGTACCCCTTCCCTCTTTAATTCCTCCACTACCTGTGGATTGTGGATCAAAGGGCCTAAGGTATAAACCTTTTTACCACTTTTCTTGGCTTCCTCAAAAGCTAAATTTATAGCTCTTTTTACACCAAAACAGAATCCGGCATTTTTCACTACTGAGATCTTCATTTTCTTATGCAAAACTTAGTTTTTTTCTCCTTTTAAAGTTTTTATCCTTTGTATTATTTCCCGGGTTATCCTTATATATCCTTCCTTATTTCTGGGTATCTGGGAAAGGTTTTCTTTCTTTATAGGAGAGCCAAACTTGACTTTGATTTTTTCCCTCTGGAAAAAAGCTTTCAGCCAATCTTTAGAATAATCCAGATAAGCTGGTACGATCGGTACCTCTGCCTCTAAGGCTAATTTCGCCACGCCTAATTTAAGCTCCTTCAAGTTTCCATCTATACTTCTGGTTCCTTCTGGAAAAACTAACAGGGCTTTTCCTGCTCTGAGTATCTCAACCGCTCTTTGTAATCCCTTTCTGTCAAAACTCCCTCGAGAAATCGGGATAGAATTTAACTTTTTTAATAGCCAGCCAAGTAAAGGTTTTTTAAACAGTTCTATTTTTGCCAGATAATAAAGCTCTCTGGGACTGGTACAACCGATTAAAAAAGGGTCATACAGGTCTATATGGTTAGAAGCAATCAGGACTCCTCCTTTTAAGGGGATATACTCTTTCCCTTGTTTTTTCAATCCACGCAAAACCTTCAGAATCAAATTAATCAGAAACCGGACTGCTTGGTAATGAAATTTCATTCCTTTTCCTTAATTTATATAGCTGGGTAACTTTTTCCACCTGTTCTTCCACAGATAGATTGGTAGTATCTACTATCAGGGCCTCTTTGTCTTTTTTCAAAGGGCTATTCTCTCTTTCAGAATCGATTTTATCCCTCCGGGATAGTTCTTTAATCTGCTCTTCAATAGAGGTATTGATTCCTTTATCTTTAAGCTCCAGCATTCTCCTTTTAGCTCTTTCCTTCAGGTTGCAGTCTAAGTAAACTTTGAGACTTGCTCCCGGAAATACAACTGTGGTCGTGTCCCGGCCCTCAGTTACTAAATTATGCTTTTTGCCCAGCTCTTTTTGTTTGGCTACCAGTGCGGTTCTAACTTCTTTATGCACGGAAACCTCAGACACAATCCGGTTGACCTTTGGTTCGCGTATCGCCTCGGTAACGTCCGCTCCATCCAGTATCACTTTATTAACTCCATTCTCTTCTATCAGGTCAAGTTTAGAATTCCTGGCAATTTGACTCAGTTTTTTCTCGTCCTGCGGGTTTATCCTGTTTCTTAAAGCTTTCAGGGTAATGGCTCGATACATAGCTCCGGTATCTAAATAGACAAAGCCTAATTTTTTAGCAACCAATTTTGCAGTGGTGCTTTTCCCTGAACCGGCAGGGCCATCTATGGCTATTATCTCTTTTTTCATCTGCAAAAGAAAACGCCCTTCTGACTTTGTTTCAATCCAATAAAACCCTATCTTATGCTTAAGAATTTAATGGGCGTTATTTTAAAGTTCTTCTTTTATCCCTTCAGAGGGGAGGTTAATGGCTAAACTCCCTTCTAAATTCAATTCCTTTATCCTTTCCTCTACCTCCTCGGTTGAAAAGATAGAATTCTCTTTTTTCTCTTTCGCCTGAAGCAAGGACTCAAGCTCCTCTATCCGGGGTAGGTCTTTCAAATCTTTCAATCCGAAGTAGACTAAAAACTCCTCGGTAGTGCCATAGATTAAAGGGCGCCCCGCGCTTTCCTCTCGTCCCAGGATAGTGATGAATTTTCTCTCCAGCAGGGTATGAATCACTCCACCGGAATCCACTCCCCTTATCTGGTCTATGGTCGATTTGACCACTGGCTGGCGATAGGCAATTATAGCCAGAGTCTCAAGCCCTGCATGGGAAAGCCTCTGGGCTTTTTTCAAAGAATAAAGCTGGTTTATCCAGGGAGCATATTCCGGTCGGGTATACATCTGATACCCCCCGGCTATTTCCCGGATAGTGAAGCTCTGATTATTTTCTTCGTATTTCCGATTCAGCTCATCAACCAGTCCTTTTATTTTATCATCTGAAAGCTCATCCAGGACCGCTTTCAATCTGTTTATGGATAAGGGGGTATCTGAGGCAAAAAGTAAAGCCTCAAGGATTGAGGGATAATTTGATTCCTTTAACAATTTTTACCCTTTTTTGTTTCTATAAATTAATATCCTGGAGAAATGTCTCCTCTGAACTATCTTTATTTCCTGAAGTCGAACTAACTCCAGCAGAGCCATAAAGGTTACCACTAAAATCAAGCGGATAGGGTTATCCTGAAATAACTCCTCAAAACTTACCTTTTCCTTTTCTGAGAGATAATCCAAGATATATTGAATCCTCTGTTCCAGATCAACCTTTTGAAAGTTGATAGTATGAGAACTTTCCCGGGGCAGGTTGTCCAGGACTTTTTTGAAAGCGGTAAGAAGGTCAAAAAGGTCGGCCTCCTTTAGAAAGTCTATTTTATTTTCCACTTCTAAATAAGAAAAATCTGAGCGAGGAAAGAAAACCTGTTCCTCTTCCTCTTTTCTCTGCAGGATCTCAGCCGCCTCTTTATATTTCTTGTACTCTAATAGAGCATTTACCAGCTCATCCCTCGGATCTTCCTCTTCAACTTCTTTTTCCTCACGAGGAAGAAGCATTTTAATCTTTATGCGGATGAGGGTGGAGGCCATTAGGATAAACTCGCCGGCTAAATCTAAGTCAAGCTCTTTCATAAGTTCGATATATTCTAAGTATTGCCGGGTGATCAGGGCAATAGGAATATCGTAAATATCTATCTTGTCCTTCCTGATCAAGAAAAGAAGCAGGTTTAAAGGTCCTTCAAAGATTTCTAATTTTATGGGGAAGGGAACTTTTTTTTCAATCTGGGCTTCAATTTCTGGAGGGAAAATCATGGCATCAACCTCATAGCTTTCCTTACGTCCTTCATAGTTTTCTGGGCTTTAGCTCTGGCCTTTTCAGCCCCTTCTCTTAAAACTTTTAAAATCGTTTCCGGATCATTTCCCAGCTCTTTCCTTTTTTCCCGGACAGCTTGTAGTTTATGATTCATATTCTTAGCCAGATTCTTTTTGTCTTCAACACAGCCTAATTTGCCAGTAGAACAGAGGGTGTGTATTTCCTGATAGTTCTCGGTATAGATTTTATGCAGGTGATAAACCGGGCAGAGATCTGGTCTGCCGGGATCGTGTTTGTGAATCTTTTGGGGGTCGGTGAACATTTTAGAGACTTTCTTGGTTGTTTCTTCAGCAGTATCAGCTATGGCAATATCATTATTATAGGATTTGCTCATCTTCCTTCCATCTATTCCAGGAATAAGGGGGAATTTAGTCAGTAACGCCTCAGGTTCCGGGAAAACCTCACCATAAAGTGAGTTGAATTTCCGGGCAACTTCTCGGGTAAGCTCAATATGAGGCAATTGGTCTTTTCCAACCGGGACACAATCAGCCTTATATACTAAAATATCTGCTGCCTGAAGCAAAGGGTATCCCAAAAATCCGTAACTATCCAATCCTAATTCTTTTCTTTTCTCTTTATAAGAAGGGACACGGGCTAAGCGGGCCACCGGGGTAATCATAGAGAAAAGAAGATGCAGTTCCGCATGCTCTTTAACCTGTGATTGAACGAAGATGGCACACATCTCCGGGTCTAATCCGGCCGAGAGATAATCTAAGGTTACCTCTTTTATCTGTTCCTGCAAATGTGAAGTATCATTATAATCTGAGGTTAAAGAATGCCAGTCAACAATACAGCAATACATCTGGTAATCGTTTTGTAAAGCGACCCAGTTTTTAAGAGCGCCTTCTAAATTACCCAGATGTAATCTTCCGGTTGGCTACATCCCACTTAGTATGGTTTTCTTCATTTTTCCCTTTTAAATTCCTGGTTTAATCCAGAAAAAGATATTGTTTCCAGCGGTCATCAGAGATGCCAATAAATCGCTGGAGAAAGGTTATATGATTAGGACTTTTGGGCTTGCGTAAAAGCTTCAACCCAGCCTGCTCCGGGGTTTGATTTCCTTTGATATTGTTGCATTTAATACAGGCACAGACTAAATTCTCCCAGGTATCTTTACCTCCAAAAATCTTGGGTATAACGTGATCTACAGTCATAGGGAGGTGAGTCTCTCCGCAGTATTGACAGCGATGCCCATCCCGTTTGATAATGTTTTTTCTGGAAAGCAAGACTCTTTTAGGTGGGACTTTGATATAGAATCCTAAACGCACTACGCTGGGAATGGGTATAGACAAACTGATCGAGCGAATCGTCTCCCCATCGTTTTTCTCGATCATCTCCGCTTTACCTAAAAAAATCATCACCACTGCCCTTCTCACACTGCAAACCGAGAGGGGCTCATAATTTTGATTTAAAATCAA
>JAZDLB010000294.1:0-3060 GCA_043802565.1 Candidatus Zixiibacteriota bacterium
CATTGCCCTTCACAGCCGGAATGATTTAACTGAGATTAAATCTACTGAGCGAGCCGCAAAAATTGCTTATGATATGGCCGGCAAAAGGCCAGAAGAGATAAATTTAGCTGAAGTACACGACTGTTTCACCATTGCGGAGATATGCGTGATCGAAGCGTTAGGTTTTGTGGAAAAAGGGAAAGGCGGACCAGAAACGGAACATGGATTAACTACTCTCGGTGGAAAGATACCGGTTAATACTTCTGGCGGACTAAAATCGAAAGGTCATCCAGTAGGAGCAACTGGAGTAGCTCAAACAATCGAAATAACAAAACAGCTCAGAGGAGATGCTAGTGAAAGACAGGTTAAAAATGCTAAGGTAGGGTTAACCCAGAATATGGGAGGAAGTGGAGGAAGTAGCATTGTTCATATAATGGAGGTGGTATAATGTCATCCCCAAAATACTGGAGGGAAATCCCTCAAAGATATAGATTAGAGGCTGGGAAGTGCAAAAAATGTGGCAAGATATTCTTTCCGCCAAGATTAATCTGCGATGGTTGTAAATCCAGAGAATTTGAGAAGATAAATTTACAAAAAGAAGGTAAGCTTCTTACCTATACTGTAATCCGGGTAGCGCCCAGCCAGTTCATAGATCAGACACCTTATGCAATGGGAATTGTGGAACTAAATGAGGGAGTTAAGATTTTATCCCAGGTAGCAGATTGCGACTTTGACAAATTAGAGATCGGTATGCCATTGAGGATCGAGTTCCGGAAAATCTATCAGGAAGGCGAAGCTGGGATTATCTGTTACGGGTATAAATGCGTTCCGACTTGATTCTGTCATTGCGAGGAGTCTCCTGCGGGGGCGACGAAGCCCCGCTTCTGGCGGGACTTCGCCTTCGGCTCGCAATGACATTAAGACGTAACGTCCGACGTTTTTGTCGGACGCTTTGAAGATGTAGTCCGAAAACTGCGGACAACTACAAGGGTTGTCCCTACAAAATATATGTTGAGAAAATGGTCGGGCGAGCCTGCTTACTCTTTGGTCGTCCTTCGGGACAGGCCGTATAATGTGTTGGGCAGCCCGACCATGAAAATAGACGCGTAGTCGAGCCTTCAGGGCTAGGCAGAGGTCTAATCCGCCTGAGGTGGACTGCTATGCAACCCTGGAAGTATCGCACTACGAAATACACATAAAAGGCATAAAATGTTCCGCATAGAATCTAAAATCGATACAGGTTCCTTAGAATACAAAGCTAACTTTGAGGCAATGCAGAGGGTGGTGGATGAGTATAAGGAGGTCTTAGCTAAGATCAAGGAAGGTGGCTCTGCCAAGGATAAGGAAAGACATAAAGCCAGAGGAAAGCTTTTACCCAGGGAAAGACTGAATCTTCTTTTCGATAAAAACACCCCTTTCTTAGAATTCTCTCCTTTAGCCGCTTATAAAATATACGAGGAAGAACCTCCTGGAGCAGGTATAATCACCGGAGTAGGCGTGGTACACGGAAGAGAGGTTTTGATTGTGGCAAATGATGCCACGGTTAAAGGCGGGACCTATTTCCCGATGACCATAAAAAAACATGTTAGAGCCCAGGAAATCGCAGAACAGAATCGTCTCCCCTGCGTTTACTTAGTCGATTCAGGTGGAATTTTTCTGCCCTATCAATCCGGGACCTTCCCGGATAAAGACCATTTTGGCAAAATTTTCTATAATCAAGCTCGTCTTTCAGCTTTAGGGATTCCCCAGATAGCAGTGGTCTTAGGCTCCTGCACCGCAGGTGGAGCTTATGTCCCGGCGATGAGCGATGAGGCAGTTATAGTAAGAAAACAGGGAACGATTTTCATCGGAGGTCCACCTCTGGTTAAAGCCGCAACCGGAGAGGAAGTCACAGACGAAGAATTAGGCGGAGCTGATGTTCACTGCAGGATTTCAGGTGTGGCAGACCATTATGCTTTAAATGATGAACATGCCATAGAGATTACCAGAAATATAATCGAGAATTTAGACCCTCCCAAAAAATTTGAATTAGATATTAAAGAGCCAGAAGAACCTTATTATGACCCAAAAGAAATATACGGGGTTATACCTCGTGACCTAAGAAAACCTTATGACCAGAGAGAGATTATCGCCCGCATAGTTGATGGAAGCAAATTCCAGGAATTCAAGGAGCTATATGGACCTACCATAGTCACAGGGTTTGCCAGGATAATGGGCTATCCAGTAGGAATCTTGGCTAATAATGGTGTTCTTTTTTCTGAAAGCTCAGTTAAAGCCGCACATTTCATTACCCTTTGTACTATGAGAAAAATCCCTTTGATCTTTTTACAGAATATTACTGGATTTATCGTTGGCAAACAATATGAGCATGGTGGAATCGCCAAAGATGGAGCTAAAATGGTGCATGCAGTTGCCAATGCAGATGTGCCAAAATTCACTGTTATAGTTGGTGGCTCCTATGGTGCTGGAAATTATGGAATGTGTGGAAGAGCATATAACCCGCGTCTTTTATGGATGTGGCCCAATGCCAAGATCTGCGTTATGGGTGGCGATCAAGCGGCTAATGTCTTATTGACCGTTAGGATGAGAGCTTTAGAGGCAAAAGGGATAAAGATGACAGAGGAAGAACAGGAGAAATTCAAGGAGCCAATTTTAAAGAACTACGAAGAAGAATCAAGTCCCTATTACAGCACCGCTCGAATATGGGATGATGGGATAGTCGATCCTGTAGAGACCAGAACTGCATTAGCTTTAGGGATTTCTATGGCACTCAATACTCAGATCCCTGAGACTAAATATGGGATTTTCAGGATGTGAAATTGAAGTGATGTTTTCGTAGCGCGAGGCTTTTAGCCTCGCCTTGCGACCCTGAAAGGGTCGCACTACGAACCAAATAATTAAAGAACTAAAATGCCATCAGATTATCAGACCATAGTTTTTAAAATCGAAAATCAAATCGCCAGAATTTTTTTGAACCGTCCAGAGGTTCATAATGCCTTTAATGATGTTATGATTTTAGAGCTCTCTGATGTTTTCAAAAATATCTCAACTGATGAAAAAATCAGAATTGCAGTTCTCACC
>JAZDLB010000295.1:0-7030 GCA_043802565.1 Candidatus Zixiibacteriota bacterium
TTTAGAATCAGGGGATGGTGAGAAGATAGTTTTTGTGAAATATAAAGACCAGGATGGGAACGAATCATTCAACTTTTATCAAGACAAAATCATTCTGGATACGCAGGCTCAGATATTGAGCTTGACTGAAGATACTCAGGGAGAGATTAAAAGTCCGGGTGAGGTTATCCATTTTAGATTAGAAAGTGGAGAAACCCCAGGGGATGCCAAAGTGGATTTGGGGAGTTCTACCAATATAAAACTTTTTGATGACGGGACCAATGGAGACCTGATACCTGAAGATGGTATATATGAACTGGATTATCTTATCCCCTTGAATTCAGAGATGGAAGATGCTCTGGTGACAGGTCATTTTAAAGATGAGGCCGGCAATCAGGCGCCTGCTTTTACTGCGCCGGGAAAAGTTACCATTCAATCCCCACCCACACCGGTAGTTCTTTTTGCACCTTCTGCGGCTACCCAGCCTTCTTTAACCCTTTACTGGACCCAGAATCAGGATAACGATTTTTATTCCTACCGGCTCTATCGAGGAAGAACAAGTTTAGTAGATAATGATTCTCTTCTGATAAATACGATCCTTACACGTACAGTTATCAGCTATACTGATACCGGCCTTTCATCTGGAACCACCTATTATTATAAGGTCTATGTCTATGACCAATCCGGACTTTTCAGCGGGAGCAATGTGGAAAAAGGCACAACCTTAGAAAATAAGCCTCCCGCAAAGGTTACAGTTTCTTTATCTGCTGTAGACAGCACAACTTTGAGAGTCTCCTGGTCTCAAAACCGTGATTTCGATTTTTATTACTATCAAATTTTCAGAGTAGATTCAACTCAGGGAGTTACCACCAGCATTGCCATTATAAGCCAGCAATCTACTACCAGCTATAATGATTCCCAGCTTAAAATTGGAGCTAAATATTGTTATTATATCTTGGTGCATGATCTGGAGGGGCTGATCTCGGATCCATCTGATTTGGTCTGCTGGCTCTATTAAAATTTTTATCCTGAGGGTTATTTTTTGGAGGGTAAATGAATTTCTTAGAGAAAATAAATCTATTCTTTTCCGTGTATCTGGCTGGATTAAGGTCCTTTAAAAAACCTTTACTCTGGTTACCTTTCGTTTTATATGCTTTAGTTCAGATACTTTTGCTTTTAGCTCTGGTCAATTTCTATTCTCCTTTACTTTCGTTGACCTTTATTCCTCTAATTAAAAAGTTTATCGGAGAGTTTGCCCTGCATTATCCCGCCTATTTCCTTTTTTTGCCTAAGATTTTTTCCAGGGCTAATCTTTTGTTGGGTGGGATTATTGGTAGTTTTACCATTGGCTGGGGGACCTATCTTTTCTTCTCTTATTTTCTACCTGATAACCGGGTCAAAGTTGCCGAAGGGGTGAAAGTTTCTTTTTCCAAATATCTTTTATTGTTAGGAATATGGGCGATAGAGACTATAGTTCTTTTAGGCTGGTTCTTTTTGATTTCCAGGGTTGGTAGAGGGTTTTTGGGTGGGAGCTTTAAAAGAGAGTTAGCTTTCGAGCTTCTGAGTCTGGGATCGGGTTTAATTTTTTACGGGCTTTTTGCCTTTACCATTTCTGCGATAATTTTGAGTGGCAGAAATATCATTTCGGCTTTAGGCTTAAGCATATCCATCTATAAAAGGAATTTCTTCAGCACCTATCTTTTTGTGTTGTTGCCCAATCTTTTAACTCTTCCCTTTACCTTTTTGAACCGAAGAGCAATTTATCTTATCTCCAAGTTCAATCCGGAGATTGTCTTTTTGATTCTGGTTTTAGAAATTTTCGTCTCTATGATTGCCAACTATATCCTCATATCCACCCTCACCCGGTTTTATCTCTATGACCAGGGATTGGATTAAAACCTTTAAGGTTTAGTTGACCAATTTATTGGGCAGTATTGGGTTTTTTATTCTTGGTAGCCGCAGACTTTATGTCTGCGTTATCGTTTTGCGGTAAGTATACGCAAGCTGAAGCTTGCGGCTACCTGAGAAAAAAATATAGCAAGGCTAATCCGCCATAGGCGGATGCCCTACGACACTTTTGTCTTTCGTAGGGCAACCCTTCAGGGTTGCTTCTTTTCGCTTGAAAAAATTCTGTAGAAAGGCTACCTCTAAAGTAGACCTTAAGATAAAAAAGTCTTTGACGAAAGAGAGAATAGAGGGTATATTTTTCTTGTTGATTCATAAAGCTGGAACAGGATGCCAAAAAGCTTCGGGAATTCTCCCGCCTATGGCGAGATCTTGAGACTCTACCCGAAGCATCAGAAAAAAGGTGTCAATGTTTAATTTTTCTCAAATAATTATTGGTTTTTCCCTTCTGGTTTTGATAGGGTGTGAGCTCTGGGTTCTTTTTAAATCTGTCAGAGGGATAAGCAAAACATCATTTCTTTTTTTAAACCTTTCATTTATCTTTTTCCTATCAGGGTACCTCTGGCTTTCTTTGAAGACTACTCCAATCCAGACAGATCTCAGTTTTTATCTTTTAGCTTGCGGGCTTATTTTCACCCCTCCGCTCTGGATACTTTTTTCCTCTACCCTGGGCCGAGAGGAGTCAAAAGCCATGCTTAAAAGAGGGGCGCTCACCTTTATCCCCTTTTTTTGCCTGAGTCTTATCTTTCTTCTCTGGCAGATTAAAGGAAAGCTTATCCTTCTGCAGAAGGATATTTTCGGTGATCTGGGATTTTACTTTGGCGTCCAGGGGAAGTTTTTTCTAATCTTTCTTTTAGCGGGAGCAGTTTTATCGATTTTAAATCTGGAAAAAACCTTCCATTCCTCTATTCAGGCAGAGAAAAAAAGGATAGCCGCCCCTTTCATTTTTAGCCTGGCTCTTTTACTATTGCTCATCTATTTAGTGACCTATGGTTTTCTATATGTCCGGATTCCAGATTTTGCTTTTTTGAGCCGGGGGGTTCTGTGCATCTTATGGTCGATAAGTTTAACCCGTTATCTAAAGGAAAAGGGTTTTTCGGTTCAAATCACCAGACAGGTGGTCTATTCCTCAACTGTGGCTATTTTGATCGGAGGATATTTAATCATTGTCGGATTGATTGCTAAACTGATTCAATCGTATGGTGGAAGCCTGAGTGTATTTTTATCCGTTCTGGCTGCTTTTTTAGTGATTGTGATACTGTCTGCATTAGTTGTCTCCGGCTCGATCAAGGAAAGAATAAAAAGATTTGTGGATCAGAGCTTTTATAAGGGGAAAGTGGATTACCGGGCAGAATGGACCAGGTTCAGCGAGAATATCGCTTCACTTCTGGACTTAGAAGAGATCCTCAAAGAGGTAGCAGGGGTTATTTCAACTAACCTCCGGAGTGAAAATGTCATAATTCTCCTTTCTGAACCTAAGGGTGATTTTTCTGTAGCCTATCATCCGAAAGAAAGCTCTTTAGGCCTCAGGATGAAAAAGGAGGAGGAATTCCTGGATTGGATCTTTCGGTATGGAGAACCAGTAGGAATAAAAGAGATGGGGTTTGAAAAGTTTTCAACTGAAGAGGGTAGTATTTTTTTGAAGCAACTGGAGGAGTTGAAGCTGGAGCTCTGCGTCCCTATGATAGCCAAGAGAAATCTGGTGGGACTTCTGCTTTTAGGAGCCAAAGAAAGTAAGCAGCCATTCACCGAGGAAGATTTCTCTTTTTTAGGGGGAGTGGCGCATCAATCTTCGATTGCCATACTGAATGCAAAACTCAGCGAGGAGCTAATAATTTCTAAGGAGATGGAATCGTTCAACAAACTATCATCCTTTATCCTGCACGATCTGAAGAACTTTGTCTCTATGCTCTCGTTACTTCTACAGAATGCTGAGGAAAAGCTTAAAAATCCTGATTTTCAAAAAAGTGCTTTGGCAACCATATCAGATACAGTTGAAAGGATGAGAAAACTGATGAGTAAACTCTCTTCAGCTTCAGAGGGAATAAAGTTAGACTTGAAAAGCTGTGACCTGAATAAAGTTTTAAAAAATCTTCTGGACAGGATGAAGGTTTCAAATTTTACACAGATCAAGTTGGTATTAAATTTTGGAACTCTACCTCTGCTGAAATGTGATCAGGCTCAGATGGAGAAGGTTTTTCAAAATCTTATAATTAACGCATTAGAAGCTATGTCTCAGGGAGGAATTTTATCTACAATAACAGAGTTGGATGAGAAAAACGGCTTAATCCGATTAAAGGTTTCAGATACTGGGGCTGGTATGTCCAGAGATTTTATCAGAAACAATCTTTTCAAGCCTTTTCAGACTACCAAGAAAAAAGGTCTGGGGATTGGTCTTTTTCAGTGTAGAGAGATAGTGGAATTACATAATGGCAGGTTATTGGTGGAAAGTGAAGAGGGCCAAGGGTCTACTTTTACGGTAGAGCTTCCTCTGTAAAAGGTGAAATTATGAGGGAATTTTAGATGGAAAAAGAGAAAATTCTTATAGTCGATGACGAAGAGGGGATAAGAACTCAGCTTTCCTGGGCATTACAGGATGAATATGAAATCCTTTTAGCTTCGAATGCGGAACAGGCTTTAGAGTTTGCTCGGAAGGAAACACCGAATCTTGTTACTTTAGATGTTGCCCTCTCCCCTTATGAGCATGAGAAAGATGGATTGGATATACTAGAGGATCTATTACAAATAGACCCTCTTTTGAAGGTGATAGTGGTTACCGGACATGGGGAAGAGGAAAATGCACTAAGAGCGGTAAGTTCAGGCGCATGCGATTTCTATACCAAGCCTATAAATTTGGATGAGCTGAAGATTATCATCAAAAGAGCTCTTCACATCCAGCGATTGGAACGCGAGAATAAAGTGCTTACAGAGAAATTAGAGGAAAAAATATTTGAAGATATAATCGGCACCAGTCCCAAAATGACTGAGGTTTTTAAGACCATAATGAAGATTGCAACGACGGATGTAATTGTGCTTATCACTGGAGAGAGCGGGACCGGCAAGGAGATGGTGGCAAAAGCTATCCATCGTAAGAGTTTAAGAAAGGACAACCCTTTTGTGACTATCAACTGCGGAGCTATCCCTGAGAACCTTTTGGAATCAGAGCTTTTTGGACATGAGAAAGGTGCATTTACTGACGCTTATGCTCAGAAAAAAGGGAAGTTCGAATATGCAGATGGAGGAACAGTATTTTTAGATGAGATCGGAGAGCTTCCTTTATCTCTACAGGTAAAGCTTTTGAGATTTCTACAGGACTATAAAATAGAAAGGGTCGGGGGTAAGGAGCTAATCACACTAAATGTTAGAATAATTGCAGCTACTAATAAGCCATTGGAAAAGGAAGTTCAGCTAAAAAAGTTCCGGGAAGACCTTTACTACAGGTTAAGTGTTATTAATATCCCTCTTCCACCTTTAAGGGATAGAGATGATGACGTGATTATTTTGTCTGATGCAATGCTGAATAGGTTCTCAAAGGAATTCAATAAAATAAATCTTTCTTTCAGTCACAAGAGCATCTTGAAACTAAAAGAATATGGCTGGCCTGGAAATGTTCGGGAGTTAGAAAATAAAATCAAAAGAGCTGTAATAATGTGTCAAAGTAAAAGGATAACCCCATATGACCTTGGCTTCAGCACCACTGAGGAATCAAAGAAACCTCTCTCTTTGCAAACTATAAGGGAAAATGCGGAAAAGGAGGCTATTTTAGAAGCTCTAAATGCTTGTGATTGGAATGTCTCTAATTCGGCGAAATATTTAGATGTAAGCAGGACAAATCTTTATGGGTTGATCGAGAAATATAAGTTTAAAAAAGAAGAAGAAATCTAAATTGAAAAATAAAAAAATCTTTAAAAATTACTAACTTACCTGAAGTATCCACCGAGTGTTCAGTTTTCCGTAATTCAATAACCTCTTATAATATATACACTTAGAATAAAAATAATTACAATGTCATAGAATCGGACATTTCATAGGGCTATTTTAAAAGCGTAATTTGTAACCTATTGTTATTCAATATGTTAGTAATGAATAAATTTGGCATATTAGTTGCTATTTAGATAATTCGAAGAAGAGTAGCTTTGATAAGAAAATATTTTAGGAGGAGAAATGAAAAAGTTAATTGTTTTAATCGGGTTGCTTTTGAGCTTAACTGTTCCTGCCTTGGGTGTAACTACTTCTGCCTTTAGTATTTATGGAACCTCAAGTGACGGGACCACCCTTACCGGCGATGTTACTGCCTGGGTGAGTGATATCAACCTGGGTATTGGCACTGCGGATGTCAGCTTTTTGATCAATAACACCTCGCCTTCAGTCCCTTCAGTTTTACCCGGTAACCCTTTAACCAATCCGGTTATCCGTATATTTTTGTTTAAGGCTGACGGGACAGTTAATGCCTCTTTAACCGGTGTGGGTAATACCTTAAATTTGGTAACTGGTGCAGTTTCTGGCAATGTTTATACTGCTATAGACGGAGATCTGGTTGTCACTTCTGATTATAAGATTAAATATGACCAACAGGGAACAGGAGGATATGGTTTTTTCAGGGTTGAGGTTTTTGACCCGCAGGCCAATGACAGAGGATGGGTGGCGCCTGGGTCTCAGAACCTATTTGTGGGTGATTATATTGTGGGACCAATGGCTTTCAGAATCCATCTAACCAATGTTACCTCGATCTTTGATGCAGACGATTTTGCTCAGATTGCAGACCCCAATTTTGTTGCTAGATATCTTTCTACAGGTCCAGATGGGGAGGGTAGTGGACCTGCAGCTCCTATACCAGAACCTTCAACCTTAGTCCTTTTAGGATTTGGCTTAATGGGTCTGGGTGGTTTCGCCAGGTTTAGATTTAGAAAGTAATTAAAAAAAGTGATAGTGATTGTTTTTAGAAAAAGCCCCCTACGGGGGCTTTTTTATTATAATAATCCCCTTAAAAGCCTCATTTTACTTTAAGATTATTCCTCTTTTGCCGATTAATAGATTAGGAGTTTTTCAGAAAAATTAAAAAGATAATAAAATGAAACAAATTCTCTTAATTGAAGACGACCCAAAAATTTGCGAATCTATTATTAATTACTTTAACTCGGAGAGT
>JAZDLB010000296.1:0-8545 GCA_043802565.1 Candidatus Zixiibacteriota bacterium
GCTTTTGCAGGAGAATGCAGATACCTGATTTTAACTGAACAGTTCAATTTTTCTTTGAGCTCAGGGATGGAAATCCAATTCAATTGTGACACAATAAAAGTCGTTTTAAAAAGGTCTTCATTTTCTCCAACATAAATCGCATTCTCTTTAGGGTCGATTTTGACCACATACAAGGGTTTACCTAAAGCAACCTTCAAACCTCTTCTCTGTCCGATGGTGTAAAAAGGAATCCCCTTATGCTCACCAATTTTTTTCTTCTTCAGGTCATAGATAGGTCCAGGCTTTATTTGATCAGAAAATTTTTGAGAAGCTACATCGTTCCATTCTTTTAAAAAACGCTGGTAATCATTATCCGGCACAAAGCAAATCTCCTGGCTTTCTTCTTTATAAGCAGTTTTCAGATTATATTTTTTGGCTAACTCCCTAACCTCTTTTTTAGTCAGCCCCCCTAAGGGGAAAATCGTTTTAGATAGATTTTCCTGAGATAACCCCCACAAGGCATAAGACTGGTCCTTATGAGGATCGACACCTTTTAGAAGTAAAAACCTTTTCTCATCTCCTGAGTATTTTATCCGGGCATAATGCCCGGTAGACAGAAACTTTGCTCCAAGTTCCTTGGCTTTACCCCATAGCAGTTTCCATTTTATCTCAGTATTACAAACTATACAGGGATTAGGAGTTCTCCCTTTTTTGTATTCCTCTACGAAATTATTAATAACCTTATTTTTGAATTTTTCTTTAAAATCTAAAACATAATGGGGGATTCCAAGTTTCTGACAGACATTCCGAGCATCATCCATTGCCTCAAGTGAACAGCATCTACCGTCTTTAAAAAGATCACCACCTACCTCTGAATAATCCCAGAGCTTAAGGGTAATCCCGATTACCTCATACCCTTTTTCTCTAGATTCGGACAATAAAAAAGCCGCCAGTGATGAGTCGACTCCGCCAGACATCGCCACCACCACTAACGGCTTAGAAGCACTACTCATTTTTCTTCCCTACGGGTCGTATCCGCCTAAGGCGGATTTATCGACTCTACGAGTCGGAATGCTTTATCGACTTTCTATTTCCGAATGGATCCATCCTGGACTTATAATCCTCTATGGCTTTACGTAAAGCATCAGCCGCTAAATTAGAACAATGCATCTTATTAGCAGGAAGCCCATCTAATGCTTCAGCTACTGTCTGCTTGGAGATTTTTTCTGCCTCTTCTAAAGTCTTATTTTTAACCAACTCCGTAATCATACTCGAAGTAGCAATAGCGGCACCACATCCAAAGGTCTTGAATTTCGCATCTACAACCCGATTATCCTTTACCTTAATATAGAGTTTCATAATATCCCCACACACTGGGTTCCCGATCTCTCCCACACCATCCGGATTTTCAATTTCACCCACATTTCTGGGGTTTTGAAAATGTTCCATAACTTTTGCACTATATGGCATATTATCCTCCCTACGGGTCGTAGTGTTTTTATCGACTTATTAATTATTTTGTTAGTATAATATCTTAATGTATTACGTTAAGCCTTCTCTTTTTGATAAATAGGCGACATAGCTCTCAATCTTGAAACTATCTCTGGCAGCACTTCTACCACATAATCTATGTCATCTATAGTATTACTCCTTCCAAAACTAAACCTTAAAGAACTCTGAGCTAAATCCGGAGGCACTTCCATAGCAGAGAGAACATGAGATGGTTCCAGGGAACCTGAAGTGCAGGCAGAGCCTGAAGCAACTGCTATCCCTTTCAAATCCAGGCTTAAAATTATCGACTCACCTTCTACCCCCTTAAAGGAAAGGTTTAAGGTATTCGGGATTCTAAGCTCAGGATGACCATTAAGATAAACATCAGAAATTTTTTCTTTTATCTTCTCAAAAAATCTCTTGGAAAGATTTTTCAATCTTTTATCTTCTTTCTCCATATCTCTATTTGCAGTCTCAAGTGCCTTAGCCAGGCCCACTATTCCAGGGACATTCTCAGTTCCTGCTCTTCTTGCTTTTTCGTGATGACCCCCATGTGCCAGAGGAGTTAATCGGACCCCTCTTTTTATGTAGATTGCCCCTACTCCTTTGGGACCATAAAATTTATGAGCAGAAAGCGAAAGTAAATCCACATTCAATTTATTTACATCGATCTTTATTTTACCTGTGGATTGAACCGCATCCGTATGAAAATAAACTCCATTTTCTCTGGTAATTTTAGAAAGCTCCTCTATTGGCTCAATCGTTCCAACCTCATTATTTGTATACATAATGCTAACCAAAATCGTTTCCTTTTTAATATTCTTCTTCAGCTCATCTGGATCAACTAAACCATAGTTATCTACTGGAAGATAGGTGACCTCGAACCCCTCTCTTTCTAAAAACTTACAACTCTCTAAAATCGCATGATGCTCAATCTGAGAGGTTATGATATGATTCCCTTTTTTCCGGTTAGCCCAGGCAATCCCTTTGATAGCTAAATTATCCGATTCAGTCCCTCCACTGGTAAAATATATCTCCAGAGGGTCTACGTTTAATAACTTTGCTATCTTTTCTCTGGATTCTTCTAAAGCTACTTTAGCCTCTCTGCCAAAACTATGAATGCTGGAGGCATTCCCGAAACCTTCTTTATAAAAAGGAAGCATCGCCTCAAGTACTTCCGCATGAACTGGTGTGGTAGCGTTATGGTCTAAATAGATTTTTCTGTCCATCTTTTCGGACTCCTTTTGAAATTAATATTAAACTCTTTTGTTTTTAGATCTTTTAAAGTGATACTGGAGAGGATCTCGTCGATTTTATCTTCAAGCTCCTTCCATAAAATTCTTGAAACGCATGTGGCGGGACCTGTACAGCTTTTTTCTCTTAAATCAGGCCTATCGCAGTTGGATATAGAAAAAGGTCCATCTAATGCGTTAATGACCTGGCTTACCGTGATCTTATCCTCATCTAAGGCTAAAATATATCCACCCTTAGCACCCCTTACGCTCTGCACAATACCAGCTTTTTTCAATTTATTGAAGATCTGCTCTAAATAATCTATAGACATCTTCTGTTTTACAGATAGATTCCTCAAATTTACCGGACCCTCTTTTGAAAGGTTGGACAGTTCCAAAAGTGCCCTTAAACCGTATCTCCCTCGGGTTGATATATTCATAAATTTACTCTTACGCCACTGAAGTGGCTAGGAACTTAGTTCTAACTGACTTCAGTCAGGTTTTATATCCTTTATCACTAATCATTTTATTAATATACGTAATTCCTACTAAATTTGTCAAGATTAATTTAAAAACTATTCTTAAACCATCGAGCATAAAACCCGACACTACCTTTTATTCTTTTTATGTGGTCGTCGGGTCCTCTGACCCGACGTAAAGACTTGCCAGGTCAGGGGACCTGGCAAGCACTGAAAATAAAACCATCCCTTTCGTCGGGCATACAGCCCGACGCAACAGTCACTTCAACCTCTTCAAAAGTTCTTGAGTCGCTTTCTTCACATCTTCAGCCATAAAAATTGCAGAAATAACCGCTATTCTTTTTGTGCCTGTGGAGATAATCTGTTCCAGATTGCCTAAATTAATCCCCCCTATGGGGAAAACTGGTATTTGTAGAATTTTATTTACCTCTTTGAGAATCTCGACTCCTAAGGGTCTTTCAATATCCTTGGAGCTGGTATTAAAAATAGATCCGAGCCCGAGATAATCAGCTCCCTCTTTCTCCTTTAATTTCGCAGTCTTAAGGTCGCAGGCAGAAGCACCGATTATTTTCTCTGAACCAAGGATTCTCCTCGCCTCCTTAACAGGAAGATCATCCTCACCTAAATGCACTCCTTCTGCATTAATCAGTTTTGCTATGTCCACCCGATCGTTGATAATTAATGGAATTTTCTTTCGCAGAGTGATTTTATGAATTTCTCTCGCTTTCTCCAGAAATTCTTTATCGGACGACTCTTTATCTCGAAATTGAATCATCTGAGCGCCACCTTCGATTGCCAGATTAATCAGCTTAAATAAATCTTTTCTCAGACATAAACTCGGATCAGCAATAGCATAAAGCTGAACTTTTTTTAGAATCTTTTCTTTATTCAAAAACTCATCCCCTTTTTGCATTTTCAATAAATGAGGCAAATAGAAGTCTTGAGTTTTTCCCCTCAAAATCGACTTCTGGATGCCATTGAACTGAAAGCAGATATCTATCCTCCATGCTTTCTAAAGCTTCTATTACTCCATCCTCCTTAGACCAGGCAGTTGCTACAAATCCTGGAGCAATCTTTTTTATAAGCTGATGATGGCTGGTATTAACCACGATTTCTTTATTGCCAAGTATAAAAGATAATTTTGAACCTTCCTTTATAATTACCCGGTGTCTTTTTTTATAGTTTAAAACTTTACCAGCTTGGTGGTCAAAAGTATCTCCATCTCTTAAAGACAAGTCCTGATAAAGCGTTCCTCCAAAAGCCACATTGATTAACTGATGCCCCCGGCAGATTCCTAAAATCGGGATTTTTCTGTCTCTTGCTTTTTTAACTAACGCCGACTCAAATTTATCTCTGTCCGGGGTAAGTTTTACACTCTTATGCTCAAGCTTTTCCCCGTAATATTTTGGATGAACATCATACCCACCACTTATCAGAAAGCCATCTACTAACTCTAAAATCTTTTCAATTAGACTTAAATTTTTCAGATTAGGAAGAAGTAGTGGAACCCCCCCAGACTTCTCTACCGCTAAATAATACTGCCGCTTCAGATAGTCAAAAGGATAGATCACCGGATATTTTCTATTCCGATCTTCTTTTTCTTCAATACTACAGGTAATCCCGATAACTGGTTTTTTCATCTATTTGTCTTTTTTTAATATTTTTATCCGTCATTCGTTATTCGTCATCCGATATTTTTTATTAAAAAGCATAAAGAATTGCCAGATGAAACCTCCCTTTTACAGGATCGCCATTTCTCAATATCCTTCTGGCATAATCTAACCTTATTGGACCTACAGGCGTAAGAAATTGCAAGCCTAACCCACCGGTTAACCTGATATCTGACATATTAAAATCTTTAGGCTCAAACCAGACATTCCCGGCATCTAAGAAAAGCGAATATCCAAATTTCCAGAATAATGCTCTCCTAATTTCTGAATTAGCTAAAAGCATAAGTCCCCCTCCTGTATTTTTTCCTTCAGAATCTTTTGGTCCCAAGGTATTCTCCGAATATCCTCTTAGGGTGTAAGCTCCTCCAGCATAGAACCTATCAAAAGTAGGAACATATTTATCTTTAAAAAGTTTCTGCACATACCCGATTTTGATTCTGGTTGTTAGCACATTCAACTCCTTTGGCTTTCCTAAGGGATTATATCTGTTCCAGGTAAGAATAATCTTGTAAAAATGGTTATCACCTTTCAAGAACCCACCCACTAACTCATTGTAAATTTGAAAATACGATCCAGAAACCGGAACAAAAGGATCGGTACGGGTATCCTTCTCCATTGAAAAACTCATTTTCCTGCGGATATTAATCCCTTGCTCTCTTTTAAACTCCTCTAACTTATCTGGAGAGAGGTCATAAATCTTGACCTGTTGATAGCTGAAAGTCAACCAGAATTTGGTAAATCGTTTGTGTTCCCGGCTGAAATTGAAGTTGCCACCATAAGACTCTATTCGATAAGGCTGGATTATGCTTTTTACCCCGGGTTCATAATAAAGGTCAAAATTAAACGGTGTTCTCGTCCCCAAAAACCAGGGCTCCACAAAACCAAATTTGAATCGATTGGAAAGATTTTGCCAGTTTTTAAAAATTACAAAACTGGTGAAACCGGACAGATTAATCTTCCTGGCAGTTCCCGCTAAATTTCGATTACCCCATTCTAAAGTCAAATCAGATGTGGTTAAATCAGCTACCAAATTCTGCGGCTGATATTGTCCCAGTCCTAATTTTACTCCAACATAACTCGGCTTCCTTTCTGCCACTTTCAAAACAAAATCCGGGTTCTCCGGTTTCTCTTCAGGTTTTTTCGCATCCAAGCTTACATAGTTGAAAAGACCTGTAGAATATTCCCTTTGTTCGCTATCTAAAATTTTCTCCCGACTGTAAATCTCTCCTTTCTTTATGACGAGTTCCCTTCTGGCAACCTTTTCGTTGGTTCGAGATAATCCTTCTAATGATATTTCTCCGAACTTGACCAGTTTGCCTGGTTCTAAATTGAAACTTACTTGAGCTAACGTAGAATCTTCACTCATCTCAATCTCAATTTTAACCTGAGAGTAAGGATAACCGTTATTAGCATAGACTGTTTTCAGATTGAAAGCCACCTTATCTAATTTTAAAAGATTTAAAGGCTCACCAGATTTCAACGCACCTAATTCTTTTTTCTCCTTGTTAGAAAGATTTTCCAGTCCACCGCTCAGATTAAAACCCTTAATCCTGGTCTGGACCCCTTCGTAAACATTAACTTTTAAACTAACTTTGCTTTCGGCATCAATCTGGTAATCTATCTTGGTTTTGGCTTGAAGAAAACCATTAGTCTGATAAAGGGTATCTATGGTAAACTGATCATTTTCCAACTTCCATCTATAAAATCTCTGACTTTTAAAAAGGTTATACCATTTATTTTCTTTAAGAGACATCTCCTTTTTAATCTTTTTATTTGAAAAGAATGTATTACCTGATACCTCGATTTTTTTAATTACCGGCCTTTCTAAACCGGATGAGCCAGCCGCCATAACCTTCTCTCCCTGAAGGAAAATGTAAAAAATCAATATTATTAAATAAAAAAAGGTTTTAGAGTAGAATATTTTCTTCATTAATATTCCCAGTAAAGATTCAATCCCAGGTGAAAAAGTCCCTGTTTGTCCCGGTTACCTTCAAGATAAAAACGTTTGCTTAACCGATATTCCAACCCTCCTTCCTGACCCGTAGATTCAGTTAGCCTGCGAGTATATCTTAAATAAACTTTATTAGAAATATATTTCCCTACCGTCACCTCAGATTCCCACAAGGAGAATTTGCCAGGTTCTAAGGGTTTGATCTCAAAAGTTTCCACACCTATACTCCGGGTAGCTAAGTTCTCCAGAAAACGATTGGCATAAGCTTCCCCTAAGCTTCCAGCCAGCTTATACTGAAAAAGACTGCCCCCCCCTGATTCACCTGTAGAAAATCTCTGATGAAAAGCCAAAAGCTCAGCTATCTCTTCCTTGGAATAAGGTGAATCTGACGCTGGTTTTATCTCTGGAGCAGAAAGAGTGCCAACTATCGCTAGTTCTACTTCCTGATCTGTCTGGGCAATAGAATCTTTTACAGAATGGGTTGAGCCATTTAAAGAAGCAGAAACGAGAAAATCTAATTTGGGATCAATTTTTTGAATATTATCGAAAACAAAACTCCCTTTTTCTATTTTAAAGGTTGTGCCATAAATGAAATACTTCCCTCTGATTGTCTCCAGATCACCCAATAGCTTTAAATCTCCACTTTTTCTCGATAGCAGGACCTCTCCCTTAAATTCCGCCTGCATATCTTGATTTAAAACCCAGAAGTTGTTATCACCCGAAAGATTTAATTCCAGATCCCACAGATTCTCCTGAGGGATTGGAGGACCAGCCTTTGCTTGCATCAAACTGTTAAACGGATCTCTAAATGCTAAGTGAGAAAAAAATATTTCTCCAGAAACTAACGGGGGAGCTACACCTGAAATTCCCAAGTTAAAATCAACTGTGCTTATCAAATCAGCATATTCATAACTTAAAGGCAAATCCCGGCCCACTAAAGTTAACTCATATTTAAACCTTTTGATATCACCTAAGTTGATATTTCCATAAAGAAAAATCTCTCCTTTTATTTTCTTCTTGGGAAAGATATGACGCCAGAACTTTTTCAAAAGGTTATCATTAGTCATTTTCTCCTGCGAGGCAAAACCTCTGACCTCATCTATATAAAGATTTTCGTTTTCCATCCTCAGCTTACCCCGAACTTGGGTAATAGGGTTCTGGATAGGAACTAATTTTAAAGTTCCTAAAGAAAGTTCCAGATCCCCCTCTAACTTTGGATGAAGAGGAGATCCAGTTATGATAACTTCACCTTTAAATAAACCCTGCAGATATTCTAAGTCCGGGATGAAAAGGCGAATAAGACTAAACCTGTTCCCTTCTCCTTTAAAAACTAAATTCTGAGACTGGTCTAAAAACCTATCCGCAACCGGGTAAAATGAAAGGTTGATCGGGATAAAACCTGAGAGTATATAATTCCCATCTGGGTGTATTAGTGAAACCTTATCTAAAAAAAGCTTTTTATCTTTATATGACATGCTCCCACTCAAAAACCCTAAATCCACACCTTCATAATTAATATCCTTGATCTCAGTATAAAGATTTATCTCCGGGTTTTTAAAATCTCCCTTAAGCTCCATAGTTTCATCTAATTTCCCATCTATTCTTCTTGTCGGAAACGACAGCCTTTCCCAGGGTAAAACCTGCATATTTTTCAAGTCCAGTTTCAGATTCATTCTCTCATAATAATTCATACTGCCTGAAAGTGAAAAACTCCCGCCATTCATTCTAAAATTATTTTCTCTA
>JAZDLB010000297.1:0-3664 GCA_043802565.1 Candidatus Zixiibacteriota bacterium
AATCCTCACCAAATATTTAGCATATTTAACCTTCATCTGGCACAATTATTGCACAAAATTTAATTGTTTCAATCAATAAAAATTAAAAATTTAACTTTCATCTCAGGGGGCTAAACACAATGAGAAGAAGAGGCGAAAAAAGTTTTTTAGATAAGTTAGTAAGCTGGATTTTCTGGAGCTTGTGCGGTATCATTATTTTCCTGATCTTTCTAACCCTGGTGCAATGTTCAATCAAAAAACCATCCGCTCCAACCTGGAATAGCCGTTATAATCTCCCTCTATTGATAAAAACTTATGATCTGCGAACTCTGTTTGACAAAATCGACGATCCTGCTCTGATAATCGATTCTTCAGGGAACCTGGGAATATCGATTCAAAAAGATATCGATACCATCTATGTAAGGGAGAATTTAGACCTTTCCCCTTTGTCTGATATTTTTAAGGATACCATAGGAGAGATACCTTTTATCTCCTCTGATACTCAGAGCTCAGAGATCTTGCTAACCGAGATTTATCCTGGAGGAGCAGGTTCAGTTCCTCCTTTTAGTTTCAGTATAAATCTGAGTTTCCCGCAGTTAAATGACCTCCAGGAAATAGCTATAAAAAGAGGGATAGCCCGGCTGAAAGCGGAAAACCATTTAGGATTAGATTTAGATTCATTCTCTGTAGAATTGATAGATTCAGCTTCCGGCATCTCCCTGGGAACTGTGGTCTTTGAGTCTGGAATACCGCAGGATAGCTCCGTCATAAGAGATTTTAATCTTTCTGAGAAATCTTTTTCTTCCAGACTTTCAGGAAATAATAAAGGTCATACCCCTGGTGGAACCATCCTGAGTCTGGCAGATAAATATATTGGTTTCAGCCTTTGTTTTCCAGATACCATTAAAGTCCACTCTGCAGTAGCTAAAGTTCCAGCTATTAATTTATCGAAGAGCCAGACCGTTGAACTTCCGACAGAAAATATTATAAACTCAGCGCAGATTAAATCAGGCAACTTATACTTACAGCTTTATAACGGTACCAATCTTCCAGCAAATCTTAACATCCTTTTACCGGACCTGACTTCTTCAGGTCAACCTCTTAGTATGTCCAGATATATTGGAGCTTTAAATAGTTCAGAGCTTACCATACCTCTTCAAGATTATAATTTCCAGCCTTCAGAACAGAATCTCAGAATAGAGATAACCGGTCAGACCGAAAGCAGTGGAGAGAGTTTTGTTAGTATAAATAGCTCAGATTCGATCTTTTTCTCCGTCTCCTCAGATACAGTTCTTTTCTCATCTCTTGCCGGTATAATCCAGCCAACCACAGTTCAGATAGAGCCAATGCAGATAAACTTAGACCTCCCCCAGGGTCTTTCTTCTGTTTCTTTGACGGATGCTGTTTTAAACTTGAGAATCAGAAACGGAGTTGGTTTCCCTGGAGTCTTAGACTTAAATCTTGCCGGTGAAGATGGTCAATCCCTTTTAATAAGTGGAGGAATTCAGCCAGGCTCCCCTGAAAATCCGGTCGTCTCCGAGCTGAGAGAGAATAACTTAAGCAGTTTTCTTAATCCCATTCCAGAACAGGTAAGTTTAACTGGAGATGCAATCTGCGGAGATGGAAGAAGCGTAGGCACAGTAACTGAAAATGATTTCATCACTGGAGAATTCCTTTTAAGCTCACCCTTTGAATTTGTTCTGGATTCAACCCAGATCGAAGTTGATCCGGATACGAATTCACTGGACGAAGATCTAAGGGATGGTTTAAACGACAAAGTCAACTGGGCTAAGATTCATCTGAATTTAGAAAATCACCTCCCTCTGGGAGCAAAAGTTGAGCTCTTTTTCAGTAGAAACTTAGATAATTTATACACTAACCCTGATCTTCTAATAGGTCCGGTCTTACTCGATCCGGCTGAAACCGATAGCTCTGGATTGGTTTCAAATCCGGTTATCACTGAAAATATAATTCAATTAACTAAAGACGAATTAGATGTTTTCCAGAATCCAACTTTCTATTCTGGAGGAAAAATCACCCTACCGGGAACCAATGGCCAAAAAGTCAAGTTTTTAGTTACAGATTATATTCAGATAAATTCACATTTAGAACTGGAGGTCAAAAATGGGGGCTAAATCGATTTTCATAGCATTACTCTTAGCTTTGATTATACTCCTCCTCTGGGTTGACCAATCAACTCCGCTCGGATTATCCAATGCACGCAGTCTGGGTTTAGGAGGGGCTTATACTGCAGTAGCAAGAGATAATGAAGCACCTTTATGGAATCCGGCTAACCTCTCTTTTAAAGACAATCGTGGTTTCAGCTTGACTTTATTCTCCATAGGTGCCTTTGTAGAGAATAATGCTTTCAGTCTAAATGATTATAATCAATATAACGGCAAATTCTGGGAAGATTCGGATAAAGATAAAATTTTGAGCCTGATCCCCTCTACTGGTTTAAACCTGAATGCACAGGCAGAAGCCTCTGCCCTGGGATTATCCATTGGCTCTTTATCCTTAGTCACCTGGGTCTCTGGAGTCTCGGATTTAAGTTTTCCCAAAGACCCGTTTGAGCTTCTCCTTATAGGTAATCAGATGGAGGATACGGTTAGTTTAAAAGGTTCATCTGGCGAAGCCTATGCTTATGGTGTTTTGTCATTATCCTATGGAAAATCCCTATACCGAAAAGGAGAAAAAGAATTCGGCATAGGTGTAAACTTAAAATATCTCCAGGGGATAATCTTCCAGAAAGTAATCAAAGCCTCCGGAGAGGTAAGGATTAATGAGAACCAGATAGAAGGTGAATCCGACCTCATCCTTCATTCCGCTACCGGAGGAAAAGGATACGCACTGGATTTGGGAATAGCCACTAAGTTAAGTAAGAAATGGTCCTTGAGTCTATTCCTGTCTAACCCGGTAAGCAGGATCAAGTGGGATAAAGAAACTGAAGAGAGGGGTTATGAGTTTCAAATCGACTCCCTTAATCTTTCCAACTCAGAGGATGATTCAGTAGTTTTGAGCAAAGATTACACCAAGGATATCGAGTCTTTTGTAACCCATCTCCCTTTGATAGCCAAAGCTGGCTTTGCTTATAAAGCTAAGAAGATATTAGTTGCCTTTGACTGGGAACAGGGATTTAAAAATGGACCTGGAGTATCTAAAACCCCTAAGCTCTCACTGGGCACAGAACTAAAAATTATAAGCTTTTTACCTTTAAGAACCGGAGTCTCCTTTGGAGGTAAAGAGGGACTTTCTTTAAGTGGTGGTTTCGGTTTAAACTTTGGAGCAGTTTTTCTGGATATAGGCATAGCCAATAAAAAAGCATTACTGCCAGATAACAGCAAAGGCTTAGGTATATCCCTTGGTTGTGGCTTAAGGTTTTAATTAGAGTTCTCTTTACTGGAGGTGAGATGGATCAGTGTTTGAAAACCAGAGGATCTAAAGACGAACCCGCTAAAGGCGGACCGGAAAACGGTAAAAATAACAAGCTCGATAAGGATAGAATTCGAAGAGTTAAAAAAAGTTTTCTTCCCTCCTGGATGAGGGAAACAGAAAGCCCAAAGCCGAAACTCTCCTCTCCTACTAATCCGCTTCGCGGATAATCAATAGAGGATAGTTTCAAAAAAAGTCGCCAAGAGGGAATTCAGAGAATGATCCAAGACCTCTGATCACACCCCCCAGAGGA
>JAZDLB010000298.1:0-2800 GCA_043802565.1 Candidatus Zixiibacteriota bacterium
AGCCGTCATAACAATAACCTGAATTTCCGGGTTAATCTCTTTTAATTTTGTTAGTAATCCAATCCCATCCATCCCCGGCATTTTCAAATCTAGCAGAGCCACTTCAAAGAATTTATCCTGACAAATCTTTAGAGCTTCTTCACCTGAATCAGCTAAAGATACAGAATATCCTTCTTTCTTTAGAAAACCGCCTAACATTTCCCTTTGAGTTTCTTCATCATCCACTACTAAGATTCTAGATAGAGCCATAAAATCTCCTTCTGCCTATTCGTTTCTCATAAGACAAACCCACGTTGAGGGCAACGTGGGTATACCGATTGTTAATAACATAGAATTTTGGTATGTCAGACATTCCTGTCTGACAAAACAGACAAGTCCTGTAACGGATCCGTAGGAAATGTCTGTTCTACCACAGGGTAATCCCACTTTACCCTCAAGACAAGTATTTGTTTTATTTTTCCCGTAGTAAAATTCTCCATAGTTTTAATCTGCTTAATCTGCTGTGAATTTACTTTACACTGGTAATTTGATTATAAATGTAGTTCCTTTTCCCACTTTGCTTTCCACCTCGATTTTCCCCTTATGATCGGCGATAATCCGATAAGCAATTGCCAGACCCAAGCCAGTCCCTTTATCTTTAGTGGTAAAGTAGGGTTGAAATATCTTAGAGAGATTTTCCTCTGGAATCCCAGGACCTGAATCTTTTATTTTTATAATAATTTCTTTCCCGGACCTATCCAGTTTACCCGAGATTTTCATCTTCCCCCCCGCCGGCATGGCCTGAATCCCATTAAGAATTACATTTACAGTAGCTTTTTTCATCTCCTCTCTATCTATCCTTATCTCTGGTATATTTTCAATCTCTTTCTCTATTAATATCCCCTTTTCTTTAGCTTCAATCTCCATTAAAGAGATGACTTCAGAAAGGAAGGAATTCATATCAGTAGAAACGAGATCCAACTTCTGAACCTTAGCCAGGCTTAGAAATTGATTTATAGTTTGATCCAGCCTTTTGATCTCATTCAGGATGGTCTGTGTGAAATTAAGGTACTCCTCCTTATCTTTAATGGGTACAAACTCACTTTTCAATCTCTGTGCCGCAATAGAAATGGCATTCAGAGGATTCCTTATCTCATGAGCCACTCCAGCTGCCAGATTACCTAAAGTAGAAAGTCTTTCAGCCCTTTTAGCCTCCTCTTCATATTTTTTCAACTCAGTCATATCATGGATAACTGCTACTGCTCCCTGAATTTTTCCTTTTTCATCTAAGAGAATTGAAGTGCCGACAACCAGGTCTTTGTTTTCTTTGGAACGCATCTGTAATCTTCTTTCCATATCCCATATACTTTTTCCTGAGCTTAAGACTTGATTAATTAAGGGCTCATCCTCAGGAAAAATCTGAGAATAGTTTTTGTTGATTACCTCATTTCTTTTCAGCGAAAATAGCTCTTCCGCCACTGGATTGAAAACAATTATACTTTTATCTTTATCCACAGCCACAACCGCATTATTCATACCTTCTAAAACATTTCCGGTTAGAGTTCTGATCTCCTTATAAGATTTATCCAGGACAAAATAACTCTGATTGACCAGGGCTATTCCAATAAAAAGTAACCCTAAGAAAAAAAGGATCAAACTGAAAAGGATCATCTGACCCTGATAACTTTTGGTTATCTGTTTATAACCCTCTAATGATAGCCCTAAGCGGAATATCCCTGAAGGAAATTGACTGGAAATAAAAGGCTTTACTACTTCTAAGACTTTTCTTTCCTCGAAAGGTGTCACTCTGCTTTTAGTTTCATTTTTCAAGAGAGCTTCTAAAAGGAAAGGGTCGTTTTCGAGCTTCAGCATCTTTTCCACCTTTTTAGAGGCAAATACAATCCCCTCTCTGGATTGAAGAACTATATATTCTATTCCACTCTGCTGGCTAATATTCTGTATCAGGTAACCTATCCCTATTTCCTTCTGGAAGTTCTCCAGATAAGCAGATGGTGATACGACTGTAATCCCACCTTGACCTTTAGACCTTCTTAAGACCACCACATATTTCCCCTCTGAAAGTATTCCATTTCCTTTTATTTCAAAAGCTGCCTCCTGGATTTCACCTTTTAAAACCTTCTCTAATTTAGCCAAAGGGAAATGAGCAGTATCGGCATAAATTTCTATCTCTTCTGGATGACTGCTTTTTAAAATCTTTCTTTTTATATCCAAAAGATCAATTCTCAACAAAGAATTTTTTTTGACCAGTTCCTCTAACTTAGAATTGGTTAAAATCCCGTCTTTATCCATCTGATCAACCAATTTAGCAATATTCAAAAGCCTTTCTGTAACTAACTCCTCTAATAGACTATTGGCTTTGACCGTATTCTGGCTGGCTAAAACTAAGCTCTCTAAAAGAGCTTCCCCCTCTTTTTCCATCACCTTAAGCATATTCGATTTGCTCTTTTCGATACTGAAAAAAGCTATTAAAAATAGGATCAAAGCGAAAAGTAGGGTTAACAGGATAACATATCTCAGCCTTAAGCCAGTTAAGAATTTGAGACTTTTCAGCTCAGCCAATTTTTTCTCCTTTTGTCGAGACTAATTTAGCTTTTAAAAAATTAGGTGTCAAGGAATATGAATCTGTGAAATGTAGCGGAAGGCTTCAGCCTTCCATTTCCTTATCAATGTACCAGAATATCATCAGGGTATTAAGGCTTTAGCCTTCCATTTTTTAAAAGAAAACTGGAAACCTAAAGGTTTCCGCTACAAAAAAACAAAGGGAAAACAAAAAACCGACCTCGTGAGTCGGTTTTTTTGT
>JAZDLB010000299.1:0-3451 GCA_043802565.1 Candidatus Zixiibacteriota bacterium
AATATTTAGGTTACCATATTTTGATTGTTCCCAAAGGGTGTCCTTATGAAGCGGCTTCCTTAGTATTGCACGGTGGGAAATTCCCCAGGTATCTGAAGGATGAATATGTGGAGGAGATAAAAGGGGTGGAGGGGGTTAAGGAGACTAAAATCTATTTTGGAATAGACCAGGATTATTTAAATTTTAAACCACGCTGGAAGTTTAAAGCGGGAGGATTTTTTACAAATGACCATTCGGTGGTAATCGGGCTATATGTATCTGAAACCAAGAAGTTAAAGCTCGGCGATAAGACCAGAGCTTTCGGAGAGGATTTCACCGTATCAGGAATCTTAGAACAGACCGGAGATCAGGATGATGGGTTCTATTTTCTGCCTATAAAAACTTTGACCAGGCTTTCAGATAAAGAAGGTCTTTTAGTGGCAATTCCCTTAAGGGTAGAAGACCTATCCAGAATCGAACAGATAGCAGAAAAATTGAGAGCTACAGAGACCGATATGAACGTGGTCTCGATGAAGGAAGTTACCGGAGCAATTATGGGCCTGGTCAGCGCCACCCGGGTTTTAATCTATGCGGTAGTTTTAATTGCGATTTTAATCAGCGCGGTAGGTGTTCTGAATACCATTCTAATGTCGGTTTTCGAGCGCACCCGGGAGATAGGGATGATGAAAGCAGTTGGCTCTTCCAGAATGGACATATTCAGGCTGATCTGGTATGAGACTTTTATCGTGTGCGTAACCGGCGGGTTTCTGGGCTCATTCTTAGCAGTAGCAGGCTCAAGCGGAATAGAGAAGTTTATAAAGAAACTGATGCCCTATGCTCCTGGCGGCCAGCTTATCTCAGCAGACCTTCTGGTCATAATAGTCTCGGTACTGTTTGCCGTGATAATGGGGATTTTAGCCGGGATTTATCCAGCATATAGGGCTGCAAATTTGATGCCGATTGAAGCTATCAGAACCGAGTAAATGAAGGAGAAAAAGATGACAAAAGAGCTTTTTAACTTAGAAGGGATAACCAGAATCTATAAGAGAGGCAACGAGCAGATCAAAGGAGTGGATGGTCTGACCCTGAAGATAGATAAGGGTGAATATATATCTATCCTGGGTCCTTCAGGCGCAGGGAAGACCACCTTCTTAAATATGTTAGGCTGCATCGATTCCCCCACTTCTGGCAAGTTGACTTTTTACCCGGATAATGGAGAGATGATAGAGCTTACCAGAATGAAGGAGAATAAATTAGATGAGTTCAGAAGGGAAAATATCGGCTTTGTCTTTGCGGATTTCTTCCTGCTTCACTCATTAACTGCAACAGAAAATGTAGAATTGCCCTTGATTTTTTCCAGCGGGAAAAAAGTTGAAGATGGTTATTCTAAAAAGGTTTTAGAGATGGTTGGTTTAGGTCACAGGCTTACTCATAAGCCCCTACATCTTTCAGGTGGAGAGATGCAGAGGGTTGCGGTTGCCCGCTCGATGGTGAATCAACCAAAAGTACTTTTAGCAGATGAGCCGACTGCAAATTTAGACACCGGAAATAGCGAGGTTATTTTTAACCTGTTTGAAGAGCTGAACGCTATGGGTATGACTGTGATCGTAGCAACCCATGCAGAAGAGTTAGCCAAAAGAGCCAGAAGGATAATCTTTTTGCAGGACGGAAAGATAGTTGAGGATAAAGGAGGAAAATAAAAATGGAAAACAACAACCATGCTATTTACGGCGAGGGTCTCACCAGGATTTTTCAAAGAGGAAGTGAAAAACTTTATGCCTTAAAAGGGGTTGACTTTCGGATAAGTCCAGGAGAAATAGTCTCTATTGTTGGCAGGTCTGGTTCTGGCAAGACCACCCTTTTGAATATGGTCGGGTGCCTGGATACTCTTTCTGAGGGGACCCTCTATATAGGAGAAACTGAAGTCTCCAAACTAAAGGAGAAGGATCTGATCAAGGTGAGAAGGGAAAATATCGGTTTTGTCTTTCAGCTGTTCTATCTAATTCCAACCTTGACCGCCTATGAAAATGCCCTTTTGCCCTTGCTTTTCGCCCGCAGGTTAGATAAAAAGAGTAAAGTTAAGGAGATCTTTCAAAAAGTAGGGTTAGGCGAAAGGTTGAATATGCTCCCCTCAGAGCTGGACGGCGGAGATATGCAGAGGATAGCTATTGCCCGGGCATTAGTCAATGATCCCAAAATAATCTTAGCAGATGAGCCCACCGGGAGATTAGAATCCAGGTCCAAAGAGAAGATCTTCGGACTTTTCAAAAAGTTGGCTGAGGATGGCCTGGCTATAATCATCGCCACCCATGATCTGGGTTTGGCTTCCAGGGCTGATAGAATAATAAGATTGAAAGACGGGATGGTAGTTAATTAACTTTATGAGATGTCTGAAAGGTTGTAATAGAGTGGTCGGGCAAGGGTGCCCGACCTACGAAGAATTAACTCTGTTGGGTCAGAGGACCCGACAGGCACGTAAAGAAAAATCGATTAATTATATGTTCATAACCACTTTAGTGGCGAATGACCCGATCCTATGGATCCAAAATCGGACTAAAGTCGGTTTGAAAGCAACAAATTCGTAGGCAGTCCGCCAGAGGCGGACCCGCCCTGTAAAACAGATTTTTCAATGACTCATAATGAACAGCAGGAGGAGGTGAAAAGATGAAAAAGATCTGGTTGACAATTGCAGGGGTATTGATAATTTTAGTTCTGTTTTTGGGTTTTTCCACTGGCTTTTTTGGAAGTAAAGGTGAAAAAGCTCCAAAGATGGCTGTTTGCCCGATATGTAAGATGAAGGTCTTAGTAACGGAGGAGACACCATCTTATGTATATGAAGGTAAGACCTATTATTTTATGAACGAGGAGCATAAGAATATCTTTGTGGAAGACCCGGAGAGGTTTCTGAAATAAAGAATGAGTCAGGCAAGATGCCAGACCCACTGAAACTCAAAACTTTTTAAATCTTTCAGGAGGTTAAGGTGAAAAGGTTAAGTTTATTACTGACAATTGTCATAGGTGTAACTTTTCTTTATCTATCTTTTGCCAATTTATCAGCATATAGTGGTGAGGAGAAACCAAAAGCTACTGAGCATAAGATAGCCAAAGAAGAAATAGGTAAGGAATTTACTTGCGTGGTTTGCGGTATGAAAGTAAAGGTGGCAAAAAAAACTCCTGCCCTGGATTATAAGGGTAAAACCTACTATTTTTGCAGTGCCGGGGAGAAGATGCCTTTTTCTAAGGACCCAGAAAAGTACATAACTCAGGAAAGCTCGGATAGTCTGCAGTTAAATTACACCGAACACAAGATAACGGATGAGGAGATAGGGGGAAAAGCCACCTGTCCGGTTATGAAGAGAAGTTTCACTGTTTCCAAGGATACCCCAGCTATTGAATTTCAAGGAACGACCTATTATTTCTGCTGTCCTGGGTGTATAGGGAAGTTTATGGCATCTCATACGGAATCAGATTC
>JAZDLB010000300.1:0-2410 GCA_043802565.1 Candidatus Zixiibacteriota bacterium
CAGAATGGCTGGGAAATGAAGTTAAGCCAAAGTATAGAAAATATACTTTAGGCTCAGGGTTTAAAATTGTAGATGGGTTCTATCTGGGCTCAAGTTACTCCTGGTTTGGCTCAAAAAATAAAGATTATGATAAACTATCATCCTGGAACGCTGGTCTTCTTATCCGACCATTCTCTTTTGTATCCTTAGGTGGAGTGGCTAAAGACTTAAACCGCCCGATTTTTAAAGGTGAGAAAACTAACATCTCTTTTGATTTAGGGTTATCCTTAAGACCGTTAGGAGATAGGATTACTTTATCCGTGGATGGAATGATGGATGAAAAGGATAAAGCAGAGAATATCAAGACCAGATACCAGGTAGCAATTGAGCCCTTAGATGGATTAATCCTTTCCGGAGATATGGATGATGAGGGGAATTACGGGGTTAATTTCAGAGTAAATTTCCCTTTCTCTGGCTTAGGTTCTTACAATACTGCTAAGAAAGACCAGGAATATCAGAAAGGGGTGGTTTACTGGAATTTCACCGATGAAAGGTATCGGACCCTTTTCCAGAGGAAAGATAATTTCTTAGAGTTGAAACTTTCTGGAAAAATTGAGGAGGAGAAAAGTATTGGGATTTTTTCAAAAAGGAGAGCCACTCTCTTGGATATTGTTCAGGATATTGAGAGGGCAAAAAAAGATAAAAGGGTTAGAGGGATAATTGTCAAACTCGATTTATTAAATGCTGGTATGGGTAAAATTCAGGAGCTAAGAGAGGCTTTGCTTGATTTTCGGCAGAGTGGAAAAGTAGTTATCTTCTTTATGGAAGGTGGAGATAATAAAGAATATTATCTGGCATCCTCTGGTGATAAAATAGTAATGCTGCCTACAGGCTATTTAGCCTTAACTGGTATTTCCGCGGAAGTAACCTTCATTAAAAAGACTCTGGAGAAATTAGGGATCGAGGCTGATTTGGAACATATCGGGGATTATAAGTCCGCCTCAGACCTTTTAACCCGGGATTCTATGTCAGAAGCTCATAGAGAAATGGTGACCTGGCTTTTGGATGATTTGTATGAGCAGATGACCAAGGATATTTCTCAGCAAAGAGGGGTTACTCAAGCAGATTTAAAATCGAAAATCGATCAGGGACCATATACCGCAAAAGAGGCGAAAGAAAAGAGTTTGGTGGATGATTTAGCCTTCTACGACCAGGTAGATGATATTATCAAGGACCTGACCGGGGAAAAGCCACAAAAGAGAAATTTTAGACAATATGCAGAGGAAGAAAATCATCGATATAGCTGGGGGATACCTCCGAAGATTGCAGTCATCTTTGCAACTGGTTCGATTATATCTGGCGAGAGTGGAAACAACATCTTCTTGGGTAAGATGATGGGTTCTGAGACCATTGCCAGGGCGATTAGAAAAGCCAGAGAAGATAAGTCTATCAAAGCAATTGTTTTCAGAATAGATAGCGGTGGTGGCTCAGGAATAGCCTCAGATGTTATCTGGAGAGAGATAATTTTATGCAAGGGTAAAAAACCTTTTATCGTCTCTATGTCAGATGTAGCCGGCTCAGGCGGATATTTCATCGCCTGCCCGGGTGATACTATCATAGCTGACCCGGGGACTATAACCGGCTCCATCGGCGTGATCTCCGGAAAGTTTAATCTAAAAGGGTTATATGAAAAGATAGGGTTTTCTAAAGAGGTTTTAAAAAGAGGTGAGCATTCGGATTTCTTCACCACCACTCGGGGATTTACTGAGGAAGAAAGGGGGGTTGTAAGAAAATTCAATAAAGAGTTTTATGATGGTTTTGTAAATAAGGTAGCTGAAGGAAGGAAGATGAGTTTTGATGAAGTCGACCAGATTGGGAGGGGTAGGGTCTGGACCGGGAATCAGGCTAAAGAGAATGGGCTGGTGGATGAATTAGGCGGTATAAAACAGGCGATCGAAATCGCTAAAATGAAAGCCGGGATAAAGGAAAAAATAGAAGTTGAAATAGTTACCTTGCCTAAGAGATGGAGTTTTTTAAGCTGGGACTTTGAAGAGGATTTTTCCTTTTTGGGCTCAAAGAAGATTTTGAAAGACCTTGAGAAGTTGGATGAGTTAAATCAGGAGAAGATATTTTATCTTTCTCCTTATGAGATTGAGGTGAAATAGCAGTTGAAATGTAGAAAAAAAGAGCCAATTTGGGTTCGATAAATCGAACCACTACATCCATCTTTGTAGGGGCTTGATTTATCAAGCCCTCAGGGGACTCAAACAAAACGTGACTATTCCTTTTAAATTATTATCCTTCTAACAAAGGAGTAACAACGAGTGAAAGAAGCCAATAGACATCTTTTCTCATCATTTCGTTGTGTTTTTCTTTCTGGGGTCGCTTGGTATTGGTTTTTGTGATGTGGTTGTAAAACATCTATTTTTGA
>JAZDLB010000301.1:0-2378 GCA_043802565.1 Candidatus Zixiibacteriota bacterium
GAAAATATTGGTGACAATAGACTCAAACTATCATCGCTATCAATTTGACGATTGGCTTGCAGGTGGCAGTGTTGAATATAAAGGTAAAATATATCATTGGTTTGCTCAGAACAATAACTATGGCCTTGGCTGGGAAATCGAACCAGTTTCGGAAGAAGATTTTGTGAATATTAGGGAAGAACAATTTGATGCAATCACAAAGCTAATAGAAAAATGTCTTAATATGCATAAAACAGACTATACTTTCTTTTTATGAAATTTACGGTCAATACTCTAGACCTCTTTTCATACCCAGATCGTCTCTTCTCTTTTATCCGCCTTAGGCGGATTGAGATTAAGAATATTTTTGTCCCGGTCTGGTCTTCTATGAAGACTTTTGAACACAAATTGTATACAATTGAACATAAATAGTGTTCAAAAAATCAAAAAACACCTCACACCCAGATCGTCTCCTCCCTTTTACACCCGGTTGAGATCAAAAAGATTTCTGTTTCGGTCTGGTCTTCTATGAATTTTATATAGTCTTTGGTCTTTTGGGGGAGTTTTTTATAATCCCTAATCCCGGTGGTATCTTTTTTCCAGCCGGGAATGTTTTTATACACGGGTTTACACTTTTCTAAGATTTTTAGCTCTGTAGAGAACTCTTTCAAGATTTTTCCTTTATATTTATAGCCGACACAAACCCTTATCGGGTCGAGCTGGTCTAAGACGTCTAATTTGGTCAGGGCAATTTTTTTAATCCCGTTTATCATCACCGAATATCTTAAGATCAAAAGGTCTAACCAGCCGCATCTTCTGGGTCTGCCCGTTGTGGCGCCAAACTCATTCCCTTTTTCCTGGAGATATTTTCCGGTTTTATCTTTTAATTCAGTTGGAAAAGGTCCATTCCCTACTCTGGTGGTATAGGCTTTGGAAACTCCGATAACTTCATCTATATAAACCGGACTAACTCCTAAACCAGTGCAGGCACCTCCGGCGGTGGTATTGGATGAAGTCACAAAAGGATAGGTTCCGAAATCTATATCTAAAAGTGTGCCCTGAGCACCTTCAAAAAGGATATCTTTATTTTCTTTAATCGCTTCATTCAAAAAACAAGTTGCATCAATCATAAAAGGAGCAATTTTTTTCTTGAGTTTAAGAAAACTCAAAGAGTGTTCTTTCAGAGCAGAAAGCTCTTTTGCAGAAAGTAGTCTGAGCCAGCCTTTCTTACCTTCCAGATTATCTTCTATTTTGGAGCGGAAAAGCTTTTCATCAAAAAGGTCATTTAAACGTATCCCTCTTCGACCGATTTTATCTAAATAAGCCGGGCCAATCCCTTTAAGAGTTGTCCCGATTTTAGAATTACCCCTTTTTTCCTCCTCTAATCTTTCTATAGCCTTATGATAGGGCATAACCAGATGAGCATTTTTGCTTACTAAAATTCTTTTATTTATCCGCCTTAGGCGGACCCCCTTACATTTTAATTCTTCAATCTCCTGAAAAAAAAGCTCTAAATCAAAAGCCACACCATTCCCGATAACACAGACCTTATTATTACGTCCGCGTGATCCAAATTCGGACAATATCCCTGTAGGAATAAGATGCAGAATGAACTTATGCGAATCGATTACCACCGTATGACCGGCATTTGCCCCACCCTGGTATCGGGCAATAATATCCGCCTGTTCAGACAAAAGATCAACTATTTTACCTTTACCCTCATCCCCCCACTGCATCCCCACAACTATCCGCTTAGGCATTTTTCACTTTGGTTGAAGAACTGGAGTGTAAAGCTTTAGCTTTACCCTAATGGGCAAACCTTAAGGTTTGCACTCCAAGCTTTTGAAAACTGGTCGGGCAAGGTGCCCGACCTACGAAAAATCAACAATCGCGTTCTCGTAGGCGTCCGCCAGAGGCGGACCAGCCCCGCAAAACGAATTTTTCAAGGAATTCATATTCTAAATTTATTTAGTCTTTTTCTGGAAGACCTCGTCTACCAGCCCGTAAGCTTTAGCCTCATCTGGAGACATAAAGTAGTTGCGGTCAGTATCCTTAACTATCTTCTCCACCGGCTGTCCGGTATGCCTGGATAAGATCTCGTTTAAAATCTCCCTGACAGTCTTCATCTCCTTGGTCTGGATTTCTATATCGGCTACCTGACCTTGAACCCCTCCCCAGGGTTGATGGATCAATATTCTGGAATGGGGCAGGGCAGACCTTTTGCCTTTTGTCCCGCCAGCTAAAAGTAGCGCAGCGATGCTGGCGGCTAAACCCACACAGGTGGTAGCTACGGCTGGCTTGACAAATTGCATAGTATCGTAGATCGCCAGACCTGAGGTAACCATCCCGCCAGGTGAATTAATATAGACGTTGATATCCTTATCCGGGTCTTCTGCATC
>JAZDLB010000302.1:0-3563 GCA_043802565.1 Candidatus Zixiibacteriota bacterium
GAAATCCGGGAGAGCCAGGAAAGTTTATGGAAAAAGCGGAGGAACATAAAGATGCCTAATATTCCAGGAATGAGATAGAGAAGGTCGCCTTCTCTGAAAATCGGATAGTAAAGCTTGGGCAGAACAATAGTTTTAATCGAGATAACTATGAGATACCCAACAGAGATACCGACTAAAAGATACTCGGCGAATTTATAAAAGGGGTTATCTTTGTAGAGAAAAGAAAAGATGAATAAAGTTAGAATTGCTGCGATTAACGTGCTTAAATCCACAGATTTCCTCTAAAGTTTTTCTGTGCCTGTTAGCCTTTTCCGAGCCCTAAAGGCTCGGCTACGCGATTCGGTAGAACAGACATTCTTGTCTGTTCTTCAGGGTCAGACAGGAATGTCTGACCTACCTTTTTTGTCCTGCCTTTCCTACGGATCCATATTCGGAGAGGGCAAGGCGGGATTACCGATTATTCTGGACAGAATCCACCTCAGACGGATTCTGTCCCTACAGCTCATAGTGCGACCCTGAAAGGGTCGCACTACGATTGAACTTTTGAACCATTGAACTTTTAAACCTTCTTTTTTCTTTCCATCCAGTATCCTATATTCCCTAAGATCACTAAGATTATAATCAGAAGATGAGCCATAGATTGGGCATCCATACCCCTTGAACCTATTCCGGGCTTACCCAGTAAAATCTCATATTCTGCGGCGCCTTTGAGTCCATTAACCAGTCCTTCGATCTGTCCCGAGTTTAAAAAAGGATAAAAGCTGGTTGCCATAACTGCAGTCGTTAAAACCACTAATTTTTTTTCATATCTTGCCACGGCATAATTTATCCAGGAAAAAGGTATATCCCCGTCTGTTACTGAAATTATAAGGGCTATCTTTTTATAATCTTTTATCTCTTTAGTCAGTTCCAAATCAAAAGTTGAATTACCAGTATAATCCTCTGGAAAGACCTGATGAAAATCCTCTCCCAATCCTAAGATGGTCGCAGTAACCTGTGGCCTGAACCCCAAGAAAACATAATCTTTCCCATAGGTTTTATTATATTTTAAAGCGTTTTCCTTTAAGACCTTTTCTCCTAAAGCGGTCCCTTCAGCTAAAAGGGAAAGACCTATAACTTTCAGATTTTTTGAAAAAGAGTGTTGTAAAATTGCATGGGCTAAAGGCTGGACCTCTGGATAAGATGAGGCTTCAAAATCGAAGGAGATTAAAACCACTGAGCTATCTTCTAAATTATTTATTTTCTCAAATACATTTTTTACCTCTGGAGTTACCTTATTAGGCAGACTTAATTTAAAAATCAGAGGGAAGATTACGGCTACTGCCATCAGGATGAATATCGTTTTTCGGTTAAAATTTAGTTTCATATTCTCTTTTGGTGGAACAGACCTCCGGTCTGTTCTCTATCGGATGCACTCCATAATCAGATTCTTCGTCCGCCTGTGGCGGACTCAGAATGACATTGATACGATTTATGAGCGAACCTAAAAGGTTCGCACTACGATCTCAATCCTGCCTTTCCTACGGATCCCCGATTTTGGGTCTTGATGACAAATTCGGAGAGGGCAAGGCGGGATTACTGATTATATTTAGCATCATCACGGATGATGCACTCCATAATCAGATTCTTCGTCCGCCTGTGGCGGACTCAGAATGACAGCGATGAATTGGCTCCAAGCTATATGCTACTTGCTCCTTACTTTAAATCATCCTTTCCCCAAATAGGTTCTCTCGATTCCAACAATTATTCTCAGAGATGTGGCGATCGAGCCCAGACCGACCCCGATCAAAATCCCTCTTCTGGCAGCCATACTGGGGATATTTAAAACCCAGGTGGTAGTTTGAGGGATGTATGAATGGAGCATCTCTCCTAAGGGGACTCGGCCTAAGATGACTAAAATCCCGGCGATTAGAAGGATGGTTGCCTGTATATTTCTTGCTCTGAAACCTCGATAAGCGGCTGAGGCAACAAAAAAAGCCAGAAGCGAAAACATAGTGGTTTGCATTGGAACCTGAAGATTATCGAAAATCCATAAAAAAGGCGACCCTTTCTGAATGCCTTTATAGAAGCCGAAAAAGACCATAATGACAAGTCCGGCAATGGCAACTGAGTTGTAGGCCCAGCCCTTTTGTTTCTTAGATATTTTTTCCAGATGGAGGAGTAAAAAGCTTAAAGCGCCGACCAGGAGTGCAAAAACGTAGATTATCTGCATCCAGTCTAAAACATTTTGATAACCTTTTAGAAAGAGAGGATGGGGCACAAAAAACTGAGCCAGCATAAATATGCCAAAGCCAAAGCACACCCAAAGAGGTATCTGCCTGTTCATCTCCTTATCCTTTTCCTAAAAAATTGATTAAGAAATTATATCCAAAAGTGGATAATATCCCACCTGCAATAATCAAGATACCTATGATTAATTTTAAAAAGTCCTGCCCTATAATGCTTCCCAGAACTAAAGGGTCTTTAGTTAAATAGCCACTGGCGGCAAAAAGCTCCTCGCCTATCAAAGTGTAGTCGCAGGCAACTATGAAAAAGGAAAGCTGAATAGTTGAATCTGTGCCCGCAATCTGCAAAGCGCCGATGGAGTTTCCGGTCTCAGCTAAGATCAGAGATTCAGCTTCAAAGGTACCTAAGAAAAGATTAGTAGCCGGTCTTTCTCTTAACATAATTCCATCCACTGCGGCTACATATCCGAACTGGCTCTGAGTTACAAAGTAGATGTTTTCCTTTTTGTAGGATTCTGGATGTCCCGTACGGGTAAAACTCTCTTTAACTACTTCCTGGGCAACTATTGTCACCATCGGGTCGTAGTTCGGGATTAGAAGAGGAGTGTTATACTCAGCTATTTTTTCCGCTACGCTTCCCAGGATATTCATTGAAGCCATGGTTGCCACCCTTTCCATTTTTCCCAGACCAGAAGAGAACAAAATTGGTTTACCCATCTCCGTTGCCCTGCCCACGGCCTCATCTAAAGCCTCAAGTCCAGGTATAGAGCGGATCTTAAGATCCTTCTTTTTTTTGCCATATAATATAAACCCGAAAACAAGAATTATGGTAATGACAATCCCGATTAAAAGATTTATTTTCTGCGGATCAAACCAGCTAACCTGATCTTTTGCAAAAGCGGAGGAGTTAAGACTAAAAATTATAGCCGGAACAAAAATAAGTTGACGGATTTTCCCCTTCAGGACTATCCTCCTTGATAAATTTATAAATAAAGTAGAAAATAAAATCTCTTTGTCAAGGAAAATTGAAAAAGACTATCAAGGGTGTCATTGCAAATCCATTTTGGCGAAGCAGAATATAGCCAGCATAGAGACGCATGCAATGCGTCTCTACAAATGCTTAACATAATCACGGATAATGCACTCCACTCCTGGTTCGGGAATTCCCCCGCCTTTGGCGGGGTCTTGACGACAATCCCCGAACCAACCCAGGTAGCCTCAGACTTTAGACTGCGTTAAGATTGCGGATTTACCCCACTCTAACCGTCCCTCTGAAGGGAGGGAATAAATCCCCTCTCCCATTCAGGGAGAGGGGATTTAATTTGGTGGAACAGACAT
>JAZDLB010000303.1:0-5574 GCA_043802565.1 Candidatus Zixiibacteriota bacterium
ATGGCGTCAACCAATTTTATCAAAGGAGGGGTTTCATTTTCCACTTCCTCTACGCTCAGGGTTTGAGTCAGGCTCTCCTCGATAATCTTATCTGTAGCTGCTCCCATTCCATAAAAAGCATCTATAGCCGCTAAGATATCCTCCTCGGCTGCAATTCGTGGCTCTATTTGCAAATTCGTAATTTTCCTGAGCTTATCAATAGCCATTATATCGTTCGGATTCGCCATTGGTACTATGAGCTTCTTATCGATTATCTCTGAGGGGATGAGCTTGAATTCCCGTGCAATCACCTCCGGCACAAGCTGTATGGCATCAAGCTCTACCGGATTAATGCTGAAATCAAAATAGGTAGTTCCAGATTGCTGACTTAAAAGCTTAAGGATTACATTCGGATTGACGAACCCTAATCTTTCGCAGATAATACCTACCTTCTCTCCGGTCCTTTTCTGTTCACGGAGAGCAACCTCAAATTGCTTGGGCGTAACAATTTTTGATTCCAGAAGTATTTCACCCAACGATTTAGTCATTTTTTTCACCTGTTGATTTCAAAAAGCTGACCCTTTGATTAACGCTTCTTATTAAATCAGAATCTTTTTCAGAAGAATTTTTAAGGAAAAGTTGATAGTAGGTCAATGCCTCATTTTTTTCTCCAGCTAAATCTTTTGCTCTTCCCAGAGAATAGAGGATCTTCGGGTCATTTGGATTAAGCTGGTATGCCTCTGCATAGGCTTTTATGGCTTCTCCCAGCTTATTTTGTGCCTCCAGATTTCTCCCTTTTAATAAATAGGCATTGCTATTTTTGGGATCTGCCATAAAAAGCCTGTTTAAAAATTCATCTGCTTTTTCAAATTCATTTTTCCTCTGATATAAAAATGCAATGTTATACAAAGCCTTTGGATCTTCAGGCTTTTTATTTATTAGGTGGTTCAGTTCGTTCTCCGCTTCAAACATTTTCCCTTCTTCCAGATAGACTGTGGATAGATTCAAACGGGCTGGATGAAAACTTGAATCCAGATCCAGAGCTTTTAGGTAGCATTCCTCAGCTTCTTTTAGTTTCCCTGATCTCTGACTGCTCAACCCGAAGTCAAAATAGTTCTTCGCCAATTGACTGTTATCTTGAACCGAAACCTTATTTTCAGTTTTAGAATTCATTTCAGAGGAAGGAGTTGATAAAACGAGCTTATCGGGTAGAGAGATTTTAGCCTTAGGCAATTTATTTTCAGCTTTAGGGACTGGTGATTTAATCTCAGGATTTGCAGATGTGGATATTTTCTCTTCTTTCTGAGAAATCATCTTCTCTGATTGGGATTCTACTTTTTTTACATCCTGAAATATTTGAGCAGGTGTAGAAGCTACGACTTCAGGAGGATTCACCTTTTCTTTTTTGGAAGTCTTCGCAGAAATATCACTCTTCATCTCAATTTTAGTAGACGGGGTTTGAGCTACGGGTTTGTCTGTCTTTAAAGAGGACTTATTTTCTGTTTTCAACACTTCCTTTTTTTCAGCCAGATTACTTTCTTTGTCAACTAAGGCTGGACCTGAGATCGCAGAAGAATCCATCTTTTCTTCAGCTGAAACTTTGATAGAAGAATCTGTTGGTGGAGCATTTTGAACCGAAGAAGTCTGAGCTAAAGACTTGCTCCCAACTTTTTTCATCCTTTCAGCTAAATTCGCCTTTGGTTTAGCTATAGAAGGAGAGAAATTCTTAAACTTGATATTCCATACAAAATAACCTGCAGTTACCAACATTAAAAATACCATCAAAAACAGAATTAAGGGTAATACTCTTCTTCTTTTTTTCGGTAAAACAGGAATGACATCCTCAGATGTCTGTACTTTTATTTCAGATCTTTCCGCTTCTATCTTTTTTACAACCTCTGATATCAGTTTCATATATTTTTCAATTTCTCCAATTCCATTCTTTTTAACGATCCTATCCGGCTTAAAAGCCTGCTCTCCGAAGAAATCAGCCCTTTAAGGCTTTCTGAACCGTCTAAGATATGTTTTTCTAAAAGGATTTTGGTGTTATCCACAAACGAAGCCATCAGCGCTCTCTCGCACAAAGCATTAACCAGGCGAGGCGTTCCGGATGATAACCTGTATATTTCATTTATAGCCTCCGGTGCGAAACTTATCTTTGGATCACCTCCAGCGATATTTAGTTGAGCCTTAATATATGACTTGATCTCTATCGGTTCAAAAGGCAAAAGATGATAGCGAACCAGGATACGCTGATTTAATTGCCTTAAACCTCTGCTCCTTAACTTCTCCTCAAATTCCGGTTGGGCAAAAAGGACTATCTGCAAGAGTTTATCTTTTTGAGTCTCTAAATTAGATAAAAACCTTAAACCCTCCAGTGCCTCATCTTTTAGCGATTGAGCCTCATCCACTAAAAGGACAACCCTTTTTTTCTCCCGGTAAAAATTGAAAAGAAGATGGGCTAATCTCTCTAAAAGCTCCCCTTCTGTTAAAACCTCCTCTTTATCATAATGCTCTGAGGAGTAACCCAAAAGGGTGATCATTATCTCCCGGGATGAAACCCTGGGGTCAAAAATCCTTGAAATCTTCAGATCGGTTCCTCCTTTTTCTATAAAATAGCGCGAGAGGATTGTCTTTCCTGTGCCCGGCTCACCTAAGATCAAAGTAAATCCCATCCCTTCATAGATCCCATATCTCAGGTGATTTAAAGCCTCAGCATGAGAATTGGAGAAGAAGAAAAACTTTGGATCCGGTGTTACCGAAAATGGCTCCTCTTTAAATCCGAAGAACTCCCGGTAAGCTTCGATCAGATCAACTCGAATAACACCTTCTTTTCCCTCCTTTTTCCCGGAGAGATCAAATTCTTCAGTTGAAAATCTTTTGTCTTCAATTTCCTCTTCAGGTGTGGAACGATAAATAAGCTTCATCAATTTATTCCTCCTTATAACTTAATTTAGTGACCTTGGGGGTCAAAACAATTACCAGCTCTGATCTGATTTCTATTCTCTCATCTCGTTTAAAGAAAAATCCCAGTAGTGGAATATCACCTAAAATTGGCACTTTTTTCTGATTTACTCCCTGTTTGGAAGTGATTAATCCACCTAAGATTACACTTTCTCCATCTTTTACCCCTACGGTTGTACTTACCTCTCTTATATCTAAGATAGGAGCTTTTAAGGTTTGCCCTTGAAATTCAAACTCCGCCCACTGGTTAATACTCGTGACAATAGGGACAACCTGTAAAGTTACATAATCCTCAGAGGATATAAAAGGCGTAACCCCCATCATCATCCCTAAAAGAGCTGTCTTCTGCTTGGGAATTATTACGGGCTGACCTATCTGTACCCCTCCTGGCAAACCGGTCAACTCCCAGTAAACTTGTACCTGTCCCACATTTATCATGGCAGTCTGCCCATTCAAAACATTTAACCTGGGTTTGGAAAGTACTTTTACCTTACCATATTGCCCTAAGGTGTTGAATAGAAAAGAAGCATCCGGGGTAGAACCACCGAACTGTAAAACTGAACCAGGCAAGGTAAGGTTTTGAGAAGCCTTAATATTTATCTTGTGCTTATCAAGTAAAATTGAAGTAAGAGCAGACCAATCTATACCATAAGATTTCTGGTCCTGTAAGGTTACCTCTAAAACCTCAGCCTCTATTATAACCTGTCGACCTAAAGAATTTTTTACCTGATTGATAAACCTCTCTACCTCTTTTAGATTTCTCTTCCGATCAGTAACCACCACTAATCCACTTAATTTATTTATGAAATAGTCTCCTTCAGAGGAAATCAATTTTTTTACACCATCCTCTATCTGCTTCCACAGATCCATCGACTCTTCATTGGTCTTCCCTGATATCTGAAAACTTCCACTTAACCCTCCCATCTCCGTATTAGTCCCCAAGACATCACCACCTACATTGATGCTCGAAGTTATTTTATTCGGGACCTCGCCTACCTCAAATTTCTTGGTATCAAAAAGTTTTATGTGCAGAGAAGGACTATTGGTAGAATAAAGATACTCGGTAGTACTTAATATGGTCTCCAGAGCTTCCTCCAGAGTCTGATTCTGAAAACTCACTGTTACTGGTACTCTCGGGTTCACCCCTTTCTCCCAGACTATATTTAACCCAGCCTCAGAAGCTATGGGGGCCAGGACATCTTCTAAAGGCGTTTCTTTAGCGGAGAAAGAAAAAAATCTGTTTTTCAAAACCTTACCTTCCATCTCCGGAAGAAGATTTAACTCCGGTGGAAGCTCAGCTACCTTTTCAGCCTTTAGTGGCTGAAAGATCTGCGAGCCCTCCTGCATAACGTTCTTGGAGGCACAGGAAAAACTCAACAGAGAAATAAAAACAGATATGAAAAAATACTTTAAAAACCTACTCATTTTTACCCCTTTCAAAAGAAGGGACCGGATGATAACCTAAAATCAGATCTCTTCCGTCCCTGGTAAGAACCACTCTATCAGAATTAATTTCTGAGACTAACCATCCTTCAAACAGATCACCTACTTTAACCCAGGCTTTTTTATTTGCCATATAAAGCAAAGCTGATTTTTTAACATCACTAATTAGAATAGCTTTTACTGTAATTTTACCTTGACCTTTCACCTGAGCACTTGACACCGGCTTGGAAGAATAAACTGGAGCTGGACTGATACTTTTTTTCATCTTGGCTAACTCTTCTTTTAACTTCTCCTGTTCCAGAGAGTCTCTGAGCAATTCTATTTGCATTTTGATAATCTTAATACTTTCTTCTAATTCTGTAATCCTTCTATTTCCGGTACCGAAAGGGTCCCTCCAGGCTTTAAGCATCTGATAAAGAGGAGTCTCTCCAGGCAGTTTTTGAGTTGAGTCCGCTTTAGCAACTTTAGTTGAACTATCCGCCGGGATGTTTTCTTTGGTCTGGATCGCTGGTTGATCTTTCTTCTCTGGTCTATTCCTTAATTGAGGCCTCTCCACCGTCCTTTTATTTTTGGGTTCAGTTTTAACTTCTTCCTCTCCTCCTCCGGATAACATTTTAAAAGCAAAGAAACCGATTATCAAAACAAAGGCTAAACCCAGAGCTAAAAGGACTTTTTTGTTTTTTAATAACTCTTTAGATGGCATCTTTAGGAACCTCCCGGGGAAAGATAATATTTAATCCTCAGCTTAAGCTTGCCTGGAATATTTATCTCCTTCCCTCCCAGGGTAAATAAATCCACGGTAAAAGGATATTCCCTAAAATAATCTAATAAGATTATCAACTGGTCATAAGAGGAGTAATTAGTTACTCCCATTTCAATAGGTATCTCCTTAATCCCTACCAGACTTGGAAAATCAGCACCGTTTTTCTCCTGACCAACTTTCACCTGACATTCTAAACCTACCTGACTCATCAAACTCTGCATAAACTTCTCTAACAGGACTTTATTCACCTGAGGTTCTGCCACATAGGGAACCTCCTGAAGTTTCCCTCCTTTTAATCTCCTTAAAGCCAGGGATGCGCTCAGTCTTCTTACCTCCTCTAAATGAGCTTTAAGCCCGACTACACTTATTTTCTTCTGGTTTATCTGGGTTTGCAAAGAGCGAATTTGCCTGATCCCGAAGAATAA
>JAZDLB010000304.1:0-7156 GCA_043802565.1 Candidatus Zixiibacteriota bacterium
AAATTCCAGGACATCTCTGCCCATTTATACCCTTTCTTCACCCCATTCGTATAGGTGTCTATATAAAATAGAGTATCGATCCCCCTCTTCTGATATTTATGAATTACTCCCATAGTTGGAAGTCTAAGCCCATCGATTACCTTATGAAATTTGGTGAACCATAAAAGCTTGAAAATTCCAAAAGGGAAAAGTCTGCCATTTTTTAATTTGATTAACAAATGATTTATATCCGGCAAAGCCATTGAAAAACCAGCCGGCTCTCCATCCACCTCAGCAATAAAGACTAGATCCGGGTCAACTATCTTTTTAAAATCCTTGGCTAAATGCTCAAACTCCTCATCCGTCATAGGGATTGCTCCCCAGTTTTTGCTCCAGGCTAAATTGTAAATCGTTTTAATCTTTTCTATCTCACCATCAAAATCATTTAAATTCAGTTTACGAACAACTATATTCTTCTTTTTTCTCACCAGCTCAGCTATCCTTTTGAACCTTTCAGGAGGATGAATACTTTTTTCCATGTAAAAAGCATATAGGTCTTTGGCTTTTACCATCCCGTATCTTTCCATAAAATCCAGGTAATATTTAGGATTGTAGGTCATCCTAAAAACCGGTGGAAAATCAAACCCTTCTAAGAGGAAGCCGAGCTCGTCATTTACGGAAAAGTTCATCGGTCCGCGTATAAGCTCCATACCTTTAGATTTAAGCCAATCTTTAACTTTATCCAGCAATTTTTTTGCCACCTCAAAATCTTCGATTGACTCAAAGAAGCCGAAAAATCCAGCTTTTTCCTGATGGGTCTCAATATGTTTGAAGTTCACCAGCCCGGCGATTCGGCCAACTATCTTTTTATCTTTTTCTGCTAAGAATAGAATTACATCAGCATGTTTATAAAATGGATTTTTTTCCGGATTGAAAAAGGCTTTTCTTTCAGAGATCAAAGGAGGGACCCAGTTCTTATCATATTTATAGATTTTCCAGGGAAATTGGATGAAATCGAGTAAATCCTTTTTGTTTTCCACTGCTCTTATCTTAAGCTCTTCTTTTTCCATCGAATAAGCTACCTCTCTTTTATCTGAAGACTTGCTTTTGGTAAGTTTATTTCCTGAACTATGTCAAAAAATAAATTAATACTTGAGTTTGGGTAAGGCAATAGTTTTTTTAGTATTAAGATTTTTAGTGGTATATTAATATACGCTATATAGGATTGTTGCTTAATTCTTTTTTGGAGATATCTTATTTAGAGACAGGGTTTACCCTTGTCCTAACCCTTATAAGGACAGCTATACGGGTTGTCTCTGAATTAACTCATTATCAACTAAAGAAAGTTATAATAAAATAAGGGAGCCTGCTTAGAAGACTATCTGGCGGGGGCACAAGTCTATGTCTAATTCCGCACTTAGCGGGATTACCTGTGCGTAGTCCTCGAAAGAGCAGCGCTCCCAAAAAAATATCCTCTAAAAATATACGCAACTTTTATGCCAGTTGTATATTAAAATGAGATAGGGTTAACTTTATGTGTAACATATGCTTGACTTTAACCTCTTTTCTTTGCTATAATAGATTAATTTGAAAATGTTCAATTTTTGGACAATGAAAGACTGGTTAAAACCTATCCTCAATTCTGTCTTGAAGTTATAGTAGAGTTTTTTTGTCAATTATATTGACAGAAACTCCAAAAAACTAATTAAGGGATGATTTTGGAATGCTTCTCTTAGGTTTACCAAAATTGATTTTACTAATATTTTAAAGTAAAGCTAACCGCCTGAGTGTAGTTTTTCAGTATTTCGGTAACGGATTTTTACAGTATAATTTTGTAGAAAAGAAACAGTTAAGGAGAAGGCAACTTGTAAAAGTGGGAGTCACATAAATGAAGTTGTTGATTGTTAAAGGGATATCGCGTAGGGGTGGAACTTGTTGAGCGAAGCGAAATCCCCCGCCAAAGGCGGGGGGTCTCCACCCAAACCCACCAGGGCGGTCGATAAAGCATTACGACGGCTACGCCGGGCTTTGCTCCACGTAGAGAGTTAAACTCCGTCCCTACGCGGTCTTAAATGTGTTACCAATATTGTGAAGTACTACACTCAGGCGGATACACTCCAGAGTTACTCTTTTGCAAAAAATCTACTTTTATGATGGAAAAGATGAAAAATAACCAGATTTAGAAGATGAAAATCAAAAGATTTTTTAAAAGGTTAATAATAAAAGAAAGCCCTCCATCTAAAGAGGAAAACGATAAACCTTTTCCCCAACAGGAAAAGGTTCTTGGCTCACCCAGACCTCTACCATCAAAACCACTTTCTAAGAGTTCATTTACCTCTGAGGATAATGATATTATTTTTCCATCCCGGGAACTATACGATCGTACCTTTAAAATCAAGCTTTATAGATTATTAAGGGACAATATTCCAGCAATAAATTCTGCTATCTGGACCTGGACCAGGCTCTCCTCTGCTCCCTCTTCTTACAAATTAAAAGGGAGCGAGGACCCGGATATTATAAATCAGGCCTCAAAAATAATCTCGGGCTTAGACCGAAGAATCTATCAGCACTCCTTCCACAAATTTGGTGGAATCGAAGCTTTGCTTACTCAATTCTTCTACTCCCTTTTCACGGATGGGGCGGTATGTGGAGAATTAGTTTTAGATCTTTCTCAAAATCGTTTAGATAAATTCTATTTTATCGATCCGTCTACTATAAGGTTCAAGTTGACTGGATCAAGCTTCGAACTTTATCAAGAAATAGATGGTGAAATGATTAGACTGAATCAGGATTCAACCTACTATTATGGTTTGGACCCTGATCCGGAAGACCCTTGTGGGAGAAGCATTTTATCCTCTATCCCTTTTGTTACCAGGATCGAACAGAGATTGCTTTCGGATATGCAGAAAAGTATGCATAATGCCGGGTATCATCGTCTGCATGTAAAGCTAAAACCACCAGAAAGGCTGCCTTCTGAATCGAATGAAGTTTATATCGATAGAGCTAATCGTTACTTTGAAGATACTGTGGAGATGATGAGAAAAATCTCAGTGGATGATAATCCGATCACCTGGAACGATGTGCAGATAGATTATATCGGGCCCCAAGGGAGTTATGCGGCTACCACTTCCTGGTATATTAATCATAAAGCCTTAATTGAGGAGATCTGTGCAGGAGTTCACTTAGACCCGTTTATCTTAGGATATTCTTATGGAGCGCCCTATAGCTGGGCACAGATAAAATATGAGATGATTCAAAGGAACATAATCTCCATCCAGGCTTCCGCTAAACGCTTTATGGAATGGATACACAATCTGGAGCTGGCACTTCAAGGGTTAGATTTGGAATATGAGCATCATTTTGATAACCGAAAGACTTTTGGTCTTTTAGAACAAAGACAGGCAGAGAAAATCGCTTTGGAGAATATTATTTTGAAGAAAAATTCTGGATTGATAGATGAAGAAGAAGCGAGAAGAGAATTAAAAATGACAGATGACAAATGACGAATAACAGATAAAAGGAGTGTAGGGGTTCAATCCGCCTCTGGCGGATGAACCCCTACATCATAAAAAAGTACAAGGCTGAAGTCTTGCCCTACATTTTTTAACCCTTGTCCGCCTCTGACGGATTAAACCTTTGATCTTTTGAACCTTTCTTTTTGGTAACTTCTTGGATAAAACATATTCCTGGAGAAAAGCGCTTAAAGACCCGCTCTATTTTACCCGTGAATTTTTAGAGATCGAGCCACATCCCGGTCAAGCACTCTGGCTTAAAAATTCAATCAAACCAGAAAATGCACTTCATACTGGTAATCGCTGGGGGAAAAGCCTTTGCCAGGCAATAAAAATTCTTCACCGCTCGATTTTTAAAATCCGCAAAACCAGGTATAATACCACAGAAAAGTATACTGCGGTGAATGTATCCGTAACTCTGGATCAGGCAAAGATAATCTTCGATAAAGCAGTCGGTCTTTTAAAAAGGAAAAAGATATTAGAGCCTTTGGTTCAGGATATAAGGTCAACTCCGTTTCCACATATCGTCTTCTCCAATTCTGCGGTTTTCTGGGCACGCTCCACTCAGAGAAAAGGGGAGTATCTTTTGGGATATGATTACGATTATTGTAATTTCGATGAAGTTGCCTTTGAGCCTCATCCTGAATATGTGGTTAATAATGTGATAATGATGAGACTTTGTGATCGAGCCGGGATGTTAGATTATACATCCACTCCTAAAGGGAAAAACTGGTTCTATCGCAAATGTCTGGAGTTAAAATCTCATCCAGAGTATGGATATGTCCAGGGGGGTGATACCAGGGAAAATTCTCATATCTCCACTGAGTATATTCAAAGGAAATTGAAAACACTGTCAAATTCCAAGGTCGAGCAGAATATAATGGGAAATTTTATAGATGACCCGGATCAGGTTATAGAGGAAGAATGTATCAGTCAGGCAACCTCAAATTCTTCTGGACTTTCTGCTCCTAAAGAAGGACATCGCTATTCAACTGGATGGGATTTAGCGCGAAAAAGAAACTATAGCGTGGGGATAACTTTGGACATTACCAGCAAACCATATCAGTTAGTCTCTCTGGAAAGATTTCAAAGGGGTTGGAAAGAGACCATTGAGTCAATCAGGAAAAGAAAGAAGGATTATGGGGGAGAGGTTTTGATAGATTCAACTGGTTTAGGGGATGTGATTTTAGAAGAGTTGAAAGATATAAATGTTAGAGGGTTTAATTTCGGAGAAAAAGGAGGGAAGGCAAGATCTGAGTTAATTGTTAATCTGCAAAAGGAACATTCCTGGGGGAAGGTTGCCTATCCTTATGTTGAGCTTATAGAAGAAGACGGTTCCCTGTGGTCTTTACAGGATGAATTAAGGGATTTTACCTGGGATACTAAGGAAAACTGTGATGCGGTGATGGCTTTAGCCTTGGCTTTGTGGAATGTTAGAACTTCAGACCAGCTTCCCTTGATCCTGGAGCCAAGGGTGGATAAAATCTAAGTTATAGAGGTAGGGGCATATTGCATTACGCCTCTATTTATCTAAAAGGGGAGAACCTCTTTTATCCTTGAATGAAAAACTTTGAGGAAATCTTCAAGCACGAGCTGAGCTTCTTTTTCCGAGAGCTGGTTTAGAGGTAGGTTTATGCGGACAAAGGCGGCATCAGTTGGTGCTCTTTTTAACGAATTTAAAACCAGATCCAGTTTCAATCCTAACTCGCTGGTTATTATCCCGCTTCTGGTTTGAAACCAGTAGTACATAACTTCTCTGGACAGCTTATCGGAGATCAAAAGTTTATTTACCTTAAGGTCAGAGCCGGTATCTGTTTTGATCAGAATCTTCTTTCGACTCATAATCTTCCAGCCGCTACCGGGCAGGCAGTTCTTGGGGGAATGAATCTGGGAGCCATATTTCTGGCTCTTGAAATAGGCGACAAAAAGCCAGAGCTCTTTCCCCTCACTACTGGTATATTTCCTGAAAGCATAAGTATCGGCTTTAAGGACCTGGTTGGTCTCATCAGAAAAGAAATATTCCTGACCATTCCAGTCTCCGAACTGCAGAGGGAGAGAGGAAAAGAGAGGTAGTCTCTTCGATTCGACTCGAGAATAGCGCAGGAGATTTATCAGTGTCCCGGTTAGAACAAAAAGGATCAGGACTATCCAGAATTCTTTTTTCTTAAAGCCCATAACTTTAACCTCAGAGGAAATATAAACAATGATAGGGAAAAGTCAACCCTTAGAGTATAAATTCAGAAAGGTCTATCTTATATTTCTGGGGATCCAGGCACCTCACCGGCATCTTAGATTCCTCCATTTCCGCAGGACATTCTGAGCTTTGGCCCAAATCCAGAGTCTCAGGTGTTTTTTTAATTCCATTCTGGTCTGCGATAATTTTTAGTTTGGGTAGAGAGAGGTTCTCCGGATTATTTTTTATCACTATCCCTATCTCCCCGGTATTTAAAAGGACCAGGGAGCCCACCGGATAGACCCCTAACATATTTATAAAAAGTTTCAGCAAGCAGGAATCATAAACTTTATCCCGGGCGTAAAACATCTTCCTCAAAGCTTCATCCGGCAGATAAGGGGTTTTGACATATACCCGGCCCGAGGTCATAGCATCATAGGCATCGGCAATACTTACTATACAGGAGAACAGGTTTAACTCTCTTTTGTTTTTAACCTTAGGATAACCGGAAAGGTCGAGGTTCAGATGGTGTTCAAAACTAACCAGCATAGCCCTCATTGAAAAGGGATCGAACTTTAAGCTGATTAAAAGGTTTTTTACTCCCCAGATCGGGTGTTTTTTCATCCTCATCCATTCGGATTCATTGAATTCAGAAGGTTTGTTTAAAAGCTCCAAGGGTAAATTTGTTTTTCCGATATCGTGAAACAGGGCGGCAAGGCCTAATTCGCCTAACATTTTTTTGCTTAACCCCAGTCTCAATCCCAGGACTAATGAAAGGATACAGACATTGGTAGAATGGAGATAAGTATATTCATCGTAGTTTTTTAAAGAAGAAAGTTCTAAGAAGATCTCTTCGTTCTGCAGGAGTTGATCTACTAAAGATTGAACTACCCTTTTCGCTTTAACCAGATTTATCTCTTTACCTACCTGAGCCCTCTGGTTGATCTCCCGAACCATGGCAATAGCCCTGGTGAAAGTTTTTTTAGCAACCTTTTTCTGGTCTAAAGAGATCTGGGCAGCTTCTAAAACGGAAGACTCTTTTTCCTTTTCCAGGCGAAGGTTCTGAAGATTTTCTTCAAAGATTTTTTTCTCCAGACTTTCAAAAGGCTCTTTATCCTCAGCATCTATCTGTGCCAGCATATAGATCAGGCTTTGCAAATCCTTCTGGGTTAATCCGGCCTCCAGGGTAAGTTTATAGATCTTCAGTTTTTTCAGGAACTCCAGGATAAATCGGCTGGCAACATAATTTTCGAAATCGAATCTAAGACGAACTTGATTTAAAAACAGATAACCTTCCTGGGTGCTTAAGCTGAGCTCTCCTTCCTTTTCGATTATCTCCTTGGCCAAACTTATTAAGGGATTAATCTGTTTCTGGAAAGCGGCATTATTCGGTTCGTATATAAGGGAGGTCTTAAGAGTAGAATAGAATAGATTTATAAACTCCTTCCCTTTTTCTAAAAGATGTAGAAACTCCTCTTTCTTCTCTTTTCTT
>JAZDLB010000305.1:0-4980 GCA_043802565.1 Candidatus Zixiibacteriota bacterium
TAATCCTGCAATTTTTGATATTTTGGAAAAGTTCCGTATTTTATTGAGGAAACCCAAGGAGTGAATTAAATGTCTGAAAATATAATAACCAAAATCTTCGGCTCTAAACACGAGCGGGATATAAAGAAAATCAAGCCGAGAGTTGAAGAGATAAATACTCTTTTTGAGGAGTATAAATCTCTTTCAGATGAGGAGCTCAGAGGTAAAACCGGGGAATTCAAGCAGAGGATAAAGGAGTATTTAGAGCCTTACCAGATTGAAGGAACCTCGGCTGAAGAATTGAAGAAAGCTGAGCAGGAGATTTTAGACCAGATTCTGCCTGAGGCTTTTGCAGTGGTTAAAGAGACCTGCAGAAGACTTGTGGGGAAAAAGTGGGAGATATGCGGGATTGAGATCGAATGGGATATGGTTCCCTTTGATGTGCAGTTGATTGGAGCGGTAGTCCTGCATCAAGGAAAGATTTCTGAGATGGCAACTGGTGAAGGGAAAACATTAGTTGCCACTATGCCTATTTATCTTAATGCTCTTTCAGGTAAAGGGGTTCATTTAGTTACGGTGAACGATTATCTGGCTAAAAGGGATTCCCAGTGGATGGGCGAAATCTACAAATTTTTAGGTCTGACTGTGGGGTGTATTCAAAATGATATGGATAATGCAGAAAGGAAGATCCAGTACAACTGCGATGTCACTTACGGGACCAATAATGAATTCGGGTTCGATTATCTAAGGGATAATATGGCAATCAGGGCGGAGGACCGGGTGCAAAGAGGTTTTTGCTATGCTATCGTGGATGAGGTGGACAGCGTTTTAATCGATGAAGCCAGAACACCTCTGATCATCTCCGGACCGGTTAGTTCCTCCACTCAGAGATATAATGAGATGAAACCTTTAGTGGACCAACTGGTCAAAAGGCAGATGGTTTTGGTTAATAAGTTAGTAGCTGAAGGGGAGGAGCTTCTTAAAGATGGGAAAGAATATGAGGCGGGAATAAAACTTCTGGCTGCTCAGAGGGGTGCTCCCAAGAACAAAAAGTTGATGAAGCTATTAAAAGAGACCGGGGTAAAAAAAATGATCACCGGTGTGGAATTGGACTTTATGCGGGAGAAAAAACTTAGCGAGATAGACGATCTTCTATACTTTTCAATGGATGAGAGGGAGAGTTCCACCAACTTAAATGAGATGGGTCGCTCTCTTCTTTCTCCGCAGGAGCAAGCTCTTTTTGTTATCCCGGATATAACTGAAGGGATTCACGAAATAGACTCTAATCCCGACCTTTCCTTTCAGGAGAAATTGGAGAAGAAGGAGGAGCTTTATCATCTGCATGCAGAAAGAAGCGAAAAAGTTCATAATATCTCCCAGCTTTTAAAGGCTTATTCTCTATTTGAGAGGGACGTGGAATATGTGGTTCAGGATGGAAAAGTACTAATCGTGGATGAATTCACTGGTAGGCTTATGCCGGGAAGAAGGTATTCGGATGGTCTGCATCAAGCCATTGAAGCCAAAGAGGGGGTGAAGGTTGAAGGTGAAACCCAGACTTTAGCTACCATAACCTTGCAGAACTATTTCCGGCTTTACCAGAAGTTAGCCGGGATGACCGGGACTGCGGTAACTGAGGCAGGAGAGTTCTGGGAGATCTATAAATTAGATGTGTTGGTTATCCCCACCAATGAGCCAGTTAGAAGGATAGATTATAATGACGTGGTCTACCGGACTAAAAGGGAGAAGTATAATGCCATTATTGAGGAGATAAAAGAATATCACCAGGCCGGGCTTCCGATCTTAGTTGGAACGGTTTCAGTTGAGGTCTCAGAGACTCTCTCCCGGATGTTGAAAAGGGAGGGTATAAAACATTCGGTTTTGAATGCCAAATATCACCAGCAGGAGGCAGAGATTGTATCTCAAGCTGGAAAATCCGGAACGGTTACCATTGCCACCAATATGGCGGGAAGAGGGACAGATATAAAATTAGGTTCAGGTGTGGTAAAATCACCGTATTGTAGATTAATAGCAGAAAATCCTGAAGGGCAATGTCCTCATTTAGAAGAGTTAAACTGTTATGAAAATGTTCCGTGTGGGTTACATATCCTTGGAACAGAAAGGCACGAAGCTCGCCGGATCGATAGGCAGTTGAGAGGCAGAAGTGGAAGACAGGGTGATGCGGGTTCATCCAGATTTTATCTTTCCTTAGAAGATGACCTGATGAGGCTTTTTGGCTCTGATAGAATAGCCGCGGTTATGGACAGATTAGGAGTGAAAGAAGGGGAGGTTATCCAGCATGGTATGGTGACCAAAGCTATAGAGAGAGCACAGAAAAGGGTGGAGGCACAGAATTTTGCCATCCGAAAACATCTTTTAGAATATGATAACGTGATGAACCAGCAGAGAGAGGTTATCTACGACCGCAGAGCGGCCGCATTAGAAGGTGCGGATTTGAAAGAGGAGGTCTTAGGGTTGATCGAGAAGGTGGTGGAAAGTAAAGTTAATCAATTTACTGGTTCCAATGAATATCCGGAGAACTGGAATCTGACTGGTCTCAGGGAAGAGCTAAGGAAGATATTTTTATTAGAGCTGAAGTTTAAGGATGAGGATATTCCTAAATTAACTCAAAATGAACTAAAGGAAAAGATTACTTCTGTGGTGAAGGAGATTTACGAGAATAAGGAAAAGGCATATAGTTCTGAGATTATGAGGCAGTTGGAGAGATTTGCTATGCTTCAGGCGATTGATGAGAGCTGGAAAGAACATCTCTATGAACTGGATATGTTGAAGACCGGAATAGGATTGAGGGCTTATGGTCAAAAGGACCCTCTATTAGAATATAAGAAAGAAGCCTTCCAGATGTTTGCGGAGATGGTGGATAGGGTAGATGAAGAGGCTCTAGCTTTAATTTATAAATTACAGGTCAGGGAAAAAGAAGAGCAAGCCAGGAGAAGAGAGCCGGAAAGAAGATTGCAGGCGATTCATCAGGAAGCAGCAGGAATGGGTTATTCCACCACTAATCAGGCAGAGGAGATTGCCCCGGGTAAGTCCAAGCCGGTAAAAGTAGGGCAAAAAGTAGGCAGAAATGATCCCTGCCCCTGCGGGTCCGGGAAGAAGTATAAGAAATGCTGTGGGGCGTAAAAAACAGTGATTAGTAATGGGTGATTAAATGTGGCGTCGGGCTTTACGCCCGACGAGTAGAGTTCGTAGCGTCCGACGATTCTGTCGGACGAAAAAAGAAAGCAAGAGCACGCTCTTGCACTCCAAAAAACGTAGTGCGACCCTTTTCCTAATAACGGATCCGTCCCGATAGGGATCCGTAGGATAGGACAGGGTCGCCTATCAGGAGACGCATTCAATGCGTCTCTACGATAGAATAAACCCACCTTGAGGGCAAGGTGGGTATACGAGATTATGTAGCGTCGGGCTTTACACCTGACGAAAAGAAGCAAATAAAATGGACATTAAAATGCTCACTAAAATTTGGATTCTCGATTTATACGAAAAAGGCATTCTCACAAAAAGCAGTTTTGATGACAAGGTTTATTATCATTTAAAAGCCCCTTGTAAAATTTGTTTGAATGAAAATGTAACAAAAAGGTTAATAGATGAATACGTTCCTGGTGCCGAAAAGGGAGGGATTTTATTGGCATATCCGATTAAGATCAATGAAGAAAATATATTGAAAGTAAAAGACGTAATATTTATTAAGAATATCGCAAAAAATCGTTCTAATGGTTATTTGCCTGATTCAAATGAATTAGATAAAATAACAGATAAAACTTTACATTCGGAGAATAAAAAGTTCCTTCCATTAAGATTTCACACACATCCAACAACTGGAGAAAATGAATTTTTCGAGGTAGTGAATTACGCAATCCAAACAAACACGTCTCACCAAGATCAAAAAGCCTCTTACATCCCTTATGAAATTGATGGTATTTGTCTTTTGATGCCAAGAAGTCTAGTCGTAGCAAGCAGGAAGCTAAAAAATCATATGTTTATTGGATTTTATGGTGGTTTAATCGCTCCAATAGAATTTGGGACTCATAAAAATGAGGTGATGCAGAGAACTCTTAAGGCAACTATTAACCAAATTTCAAATTTTGTTAAAACATCTGAAAATAAAACAATGTTAATTCTCGCAGCAGTTTTACTGACAATTTTAATGTTCAGATATATCAAAGTAGCTCTTGGGATAGTATTCTTAATTTCAATTATGCTACCGATGTATACTAATTCTGAGTGTAATGACCCGAAATATTATGCTCAATTATCGTACGGAAAGGTCACCATTGGAATTCCTTAATTTTTTAAAACATCCGATGGTTCGGAATTGAATTCCAAAACCCAGGAGAATTAAAGGGATTGAGAAATCATGCCCCTGCCTATATAAAACTTTTAGAGGAGAGATCATGGGTTTACTTGATAAACTGAAATTCAATCTGTGGGATGATGCAGATGCTATTGTTGGCCTAATCTCTAAGTGGCAACCAAAGAATTGCAAAACAGAGAAAGACTTTGAGAAGTCCCTTTATGATTACCTGCATCGGGAGCTTGGGAATCTTCAGATTACTAGACAATACGCTCGTGGAAGAATTCGCGCCGATCTTGTGGTAGCTGACAAGGTCATCATTGAGCTAAAAACAAATCTCGATACGACATCCAAACTTCAACGCCTAATTGGTCAACTTAATGGTTATGAAAGCTGGGAAGGTAGGGTCATAGTCCTTCTTACCGGGAAAACAGACCCTAATCTTAGAAAGGAGCTTGATCGCTTCGTGAAGAAATACGAACCAGTCTTTCCTACTGAGCCAATGAGGTTTGTTGTTGCTCAAAAGTAACCCTTTTAGTTGAGGTCGTTTCCATCGAATGGTTAACCCACAACCTGCCCATATTGGTTACCCACAATGTGGGTTGGATTATCTTATCTTGAGGACAAGGTGGGTATACGATTTGGAGTTTAAAAAATGTATTTCAGCATAATTCTTATTTTTATTT
>JAZDLB010000306.1:0-2011 GCA_043802565.1 Candidatus Zixiibacteriota bacterium
TTTGCCGCAAACCTGCCTGCCAGAGAGCCTTCAGGATACCTTTTCTTTAAGCAATAGGCTAACTCCTTTGGCGTATAAACCCTCTCCAAAAACCTTTTCCCCCATTTTTCTAAAGCTTTTTTTATCCTGTTTACTTCAATTAAATCTATCCCTAAGGCTTCTATCATAGTTTGTCTGTATGGAAAATGGAGTGCAAACTTTCAGGTTTGCCTGAATATACCTACTTTTTTTCTATATATTTTCAGAGGAGCTAAAGCTTTACACTCCATTTGTTCTTTCTAAAATTTTGAATTCCTCATAGACTTTTAAAAAATTCTAAAAAATCTCTTGCTTTTTTTATTTTTATCTATATTATAAAACTGGAAAGGGATCATTTGAAAAACCTTTAACAGCGATGTGATGAAGGTTGTCCCCTGGGGTTGCGCGTACGCGATGACCCTCCGGGAGAGCGAAAGCAAAAGATCCCGGGTGACTGTAAAAACCCTTTATTGTGTTTTTCAGAGAGTGTTTTTTCAAATCCTTATCCCTTTCCGAAAAACCCCTTTACCCTTCGGGTGGAGGGGTTTTCTATAAGATCTAACTCTTTTTAAGCCTTTCATAGGTTTCATAAAACCCCATCTGCTCCAGATTATCTTCTAACCCTTTAGTAAGCTCTTTTATATCAGTTAAAAGCTCCGGGCTATGGCTGGAACATAAGTGGATGAAAAAACTGATCCAGATGGCAAACGTTTTGATGCTATCAAAAGGGAGATCCTCCTCCTCTTTTCCCCGGATTATGGAAACTATGCCATTATTATCCACAAAGAAATTGTGCAGTAGGCTGAATTTAGGCAAAAGCTCCTCTTTTGACCTTCTCAAATTCTGGGTAACCAGATAGGTGCCCAATTTCTGTTTATAGATTTTGGCAATCTGGTTTAAAGCTAAAAGGAGATGCTCTAAATAGATTTTATCTAAGAGAAAAGACCCTTTCTTCTCTTCGACTGTTTGAGGCTCTTCTTCTCTTTTGGCCAGTTTTCTTTCAATGGTTAAAAAAGAAGATTTCAAGACCAGATTCAAGATCGGCAGATTAATCCCTGGACGACCGAATATCAATATTGCTCCTCGCTCTAAATTATAGAAGAAAGCTGTCCCGTTTTCAAACTTCAGCTCCAATTTAATCTCAGTTGAGAGAAGCTTCACCAGCCTTGAAAGTCTAACCCCTAACTCCTTTAACCCCTCTATGGGAAAAGAGGCCGGGGTAAGCTGGTAGGTTATCCCTTCTTTCTTATCTAAAACTAAGACTCCGGTTACACCCTGAACCGATTTGATCTCCTGAAGGGTTTTATTCATAGCTCTCCTGGATTAGATTCCCCATCGTTTTAATGGTATCATCTATAGGTGAACCTTTTTTCAGAAATGCGCCCCAGAGCTTTTCATTATAATAAACCCAGATGATCTTATGTGGTGGATATTCAAGAACTCCAGACCTTATCTCCCCGATCTTAGAGGAATCAGTCAGGGCTTGACCGAGTCTTAAGACCTGAGCTAAGATTTTGGAAAGTCCTTTCAGAAATTCATCCTCTTTCTTCTCCGGATAGAGAATAGAACCATTATACCTTAAGATGAAAGGGTTTTCTATCTCTTTTAACAAAGAGAGTTTCTCTATCTGATCTTTAAACTCCCCCTCCTCTCCGGATAGAAAATCAAATGGATTCTTTTTTAAAGCCCGATTAACTGATTCGTGTTCTTTTTTTAGAAATTGTTCTATCTTATCCTGATTTTCTTCGTTCAGCTTCCCCTTCCATATCTTCTCCACTTTATGGATTAGCTTTCCATCTAAGATGATTGAGGAGACTACCTTGGGGTTAGGTCGGGTAACAAATTCAGTTTGAATCTGAAAGACTTTCCCTTCAAAATTAACTGAGGAGGTTCTACCTGCTGGAGCGATAAATCCCATCTATTACGATAAAAGGTTTAATTTTTATGAAGAGTTAACACTTTGAATACCCACATTCCTGACAGAGGATACATC
>JAZDLB010000307.1:0-2851 GCA_043802565.1 Candidatus Zixiibacteriota bacterium
TGCATCTTTTTCCTTAATTCCGAATCCATCTCTTCGTAGATCACCTCCCGAAGCTGTGCATTGGTAAAGGAATAAACCTCGGTTCCTCTTTTTTGATCAAGTTCTACGATTTCCATTTTCTGTAAAGCCTTAAGTCCTGAAGTTAATCCATCTTTAAACTGGCTTGAGGCTTTCTGTAAAAGGTCAGTTTCAACTGGTCGATTGAAAACCGCTAAACATTGCGCTATCCTTAAAAGGGAAGGCTCTAATTTCTTAATTCTTTCGGAGAGGATACCCTTCATCGTCCTGGGGATTTTTAACTCTGAGAAATCGAACTTCTCCAGGGACCAGAGAAGGTCTTTTCTGGAAAAGGACTTCTTCTCTAATATAGCTTTCATTACCTCCTGCAGGAAAAATGGATTTCCTCCGGTGAGCTCTTTTATTTTCTGAATAAAACCGGAAGGGATAGTCTCTATTCCCAGCATGGATTTGAGAAGCTCTTCTATCTCCTGAAGTTCAAAAGGCTCCAGATAAATCTCGGTGAGAAGTCCTTCAGCTTTAAGCTCCTGGGATTCGTTTTCAAAAAAAGTAGTTTCTTTTTCTTCTCCTTTTTCAGCATCCTGATAACTTCCCAGGATCAATAGGGGATATCCTTTGATATTCCGGAAGATATAACTTAAAAGCTCAAGGCTGGACTGATCAGCTAAATGTAAGTCGTCGAAGCTGAAGACCGAAGGGGTGGATTCGCTGAACTCTAAAAAGAGTTGAGTAACCGCATCATAAAGTTTTAGCTTTTCCTGTTCAGGACTGAGTCTGGTCAGCTCGATTTTGGTTTCGGATTGAAATGATTCCGGAATAAGTTTCTGTAGAATCCAGCTATATCGCTTTAAAGAGTTATCCTCAAATAAAGGATATACCTGTTTGAGGATCTCTTTTATCGGCTGGTAAGGGGTGCTGCTTTCGGAGGTAACTTTTACAGAGAAGTAGCGTAACTTATTTAGCTGGACCTGATATTTGAATTCGTTGAGAAGGCGGGTTTTTCCTATACCGTTTCTCCCCCGGACTAAAATGAAACCGCCTTTCTTGTCTTTAAGTAATTTCTGTAGATGTTCCTGAAATGAAGAACGTTCTTTTTGTCTTCCGATGAGCTTACCGCTTAATAGGTAGTCTTTCTCTGTATCCGGTAGATCGATCTGGAAATCTTTCTGAGCTAAATTATTTAAGGCTTCGATGATCTCGTTGGCATTCTGGTAACGGTTCTCAGGATTTTTGGAAAGCAATTTCAGGATTATAGTCTGGAGTGGGTCCGGGATATCGGGTTTAAGCCTCTGCGGAGGTGTGGGATCCTGTTCTATCTGATTTTTTAAAATCTCCACCGGACTTTTTCCATCGAAAGGTAGCTTTCGGGTTGAGACCTGATAAAACACAACTCCTAAGGAGTATAGATCTGAAAGACGAGATGAAGGTTTTCCGGAGGCGATTTCCGGAGCAATGTAGTGCGCAGTCCCTTTGATTTTGCCCGGGGTAGGTTTTTCCTCAGCCAGGCCAAAGTCCATAAGTTTTGCCAGATACTTTCCTTTACCCGGATTTTGAATGAGGATATTCTCTGGCTTTAGGTCGTTATGCAGAAAACCCCTTAAATGGACATATTCCAAAGCCCTGCAGACTTGAACGATTAGCTCATACAGCTCTTCACAAGATAGGTTCTCAGAGGCTTCAAAGAAATCTTTACCTTCAACATATTCCAGGGTGAAAAAATATTCTTCCTCTCTGGAAGAAGAGCCTCGAATTATTCCAAAATCGTAAACTTCAGCCAGATTGGGATGGTGTAACTCGGTCAGTGATTTAAACTCATTTTTGAATCTTTCTAAGGCGGGAAGTCTCTGTTGATCAGCCTTGATGGTCTTGAGGGCGATCTTTTTATTATTCTCCAAACTATCCTCTGCTAAAAAAACAGATCCCATCCCTCCTTCACCCAATTTTTTTAAGATCCGGTATCGATTATTAATAATTTGCATAGTGGGCTTTTAGGTCCTTGGTCCAAAACCTTAAGACCGCTTTGTTTCTTTTTTTTCTTTATCGACAGACTTGACCTAAAATTTAATCTGGATAGTCTATTTCAGTAAAGGGAAGGTCTTATCTTATCTGATTTTTTGGGCATTTATAGAAGAATATTGGATATGAGGAGAAAATTTTACCTAAGTTGTAAGATGTGAAACATAAGATGAAAGAGGTGAGTATCTTACTGGAAATAGTCAGGAGTAAGAGCTTAATAACTTTTTATCCACAGAGGACTGCTCCTCCATTAACATTGATAACTTCACCGGTGATGAATGTGGCTAAGTCAGAAACTAAGAATAAGATGGCTCCCGCAATTTCTTCTGGCTGAGCTGCCCGACCCAGAGGGATTTGATCTAAAATCCACTTCCTATCTTTACCAATCAGTGAGCGGTGGCTCATATCAGTATCTACCCAGCCCGGGGCGACACAATTTACTCGTATATTATATGATGCTAACTCAGTCGATAACGATTTAGTCAGGCTAATAAGAGCTCCTTTGCTGGCGGCATAGTGGGAATGATAAGCCTCACCTCTTTGCCCGGCAGTAGAAGAGAGATTAATGATATTGCCACCGCCTTGCTTTTTCATAAGAGGGACAACTTTGGTTGTCAGATAGAAGACGCTCTCTAAATTCACCCTCAGGGTTTCCTTTAATTGAGTCTGGCTCATCTTATCTATGGGTGCATATTTCCAGATCCCGGCATTGTTAATCAAGATGTCGATTTTGCCAAATTTTTTAAAAGCGAAATCGACCATCTTCTCGCACTGATTTTTTGAGGATAGGTCTGCTTTAAATATTTCAGCTTGAACT
>JAZDLB010000308.1:0-8920 GCA_043802565.1 Candidatus Zixiibacteriota bacterium
TTTTCCTATGGATCCAACTTCGGATAATATAGTATCTTTTTTCCAGTTCTGATCGTCTTTATCAGGATAATCCTGATTGTAATGTAGTCCTCTGCTTTCTTTACGTAAAAGGGCTGAGCGGATAATCAGTTCCGCTACTATGGAGATACTTCTCAATTCTATGACTTCATACGTTACCGGGTTTAAATGATAGAACCTGTCTATTTCTTTTAATAATATCCCAATCCTGGTTTTAGCCATTTCCAGTCGGCTATTAGACCTGACGATCCCCACTAAATTCCACATAAAAGATTCTATCTCCTGCCGGGCATGGGAGATGATCACCCATTCCTTCTGGTCAAAGACTCCTTTGGTGCTCCATTCAGGTATCTGGGGAAACTCGAAACTTTTCTCCTCTCTGAATTTCCGTTTTGAACTTTCAACTGCAAAATTAGCAAATGCTACTGCCTCTAATAACGAATTAGAAGCCAGTCGATTTGCTCCGTGCATCCCGGTCATAGTTACTTCACCACAAGCATAAAGATTATCTATATCGGTTTTTCCTTCTAAATCGATTATTACTCCTCCACACATATAATGAGCGGCCGGGACTACCGGTATCCAGTCTCTGGTTATATCTATACCCAGAGATAAACAACGGTTGTAGATATTCGGGAACCTGCTCTGGATGAATTCTTTATCCAGATGCGTAATGTCTAAATAGACGCAAGGGTCACCACCTTTCTTCAACTCAGAGTCTATAGCTCGGGCAACCACATCTCGGGGAGCAAGCTCTTTTGAAGGATGATAGCTCTCCATAAAAGTTTTTCCGGATTTTAATCTCAATTTTCCACCTTCCCCTCTTACTGCTTCAGAGATTAAAAAGGAGTTACCTTTAGGGTGATATAAAGAGGTAGGATGGAATTGAAAGAATTCTAAGTTAGCTACTCTGGCTCCTGCCTGATAAGCCATGGCCACACCATCTCCTGTGGCAATATCCGGGTTGGTAGTATGAAGATAGACTCTACCAGCACCTCCGGTGGCTAAAAGGATTATCCGGGACAAGAACTTATTTACCTTGTTTTTTTTGACATCCAGAACGTATGCTCCCCAGCATTTAATCTTTTCCACTGCTATCCTTTGATATGCTTTAAGATGATGCTGGGTGATTAAATCTACCGCTATGTGGTCTTCATAGATCGTGATATTTTTTTTATTTTTGACTGCCTTGATAAGTGCATTTTCAATTTCCTTACCGGTAAGGTCAGCTGCATGTATAACCCGGTTACGAGAATGTCCACCTTCCCGTCCCAGATCAAACCCTATTTCTTTCTTGGTGAAGTTCACTCCTATTCTAATCAATTCCTGAATTTCCTCTGGACCTGCTTCCACCACCTTTTTTACCACTTCAGGATTTGAAAGTCCTTCTCCCACTTTTAAGGTATCCTGGATATGAAGATCAAATGAGTCGGTTGGAGAAAGGACCGCTGCGATCCCTCCCTGGGCATAATTGGTGTTAGACTCTGTATCTTTCTTCTTGGTGATTATAGCAACGCTTCCAGACTCTGAGACCTTCAGAGCATACGAGAGGCCAGCTATGCCTGAACCAATGATCAAAAAATCTGTTATATTATGTTGAGCGGAGCGAAGCATTTAATTCTTAAAGGTTTTCAGATTATTAGTATTTTATTTCATCAAACTTCAAATTATCATTTTCCAACTCATACTCAATATATTTTATTGGCATACATCGATTATTATTTCTGTTAAATTGATTAAAGCTTTCTATGATCTCTTTATAGTTTTCCGAGTTTTTATCGGATATCTTTTTAGAAATTAAAACCGGTTGTATATCGCTAATCCTATTAGGAATGTAGTATTGTTCTAACCAGTCAACATATCTTTGAATTTGGATAATATTCCCTGTGCTTGCCTCAATAGACTTCAATTCAATGGGTATAACAACTTTAGTATTATTATTTGTCAATGAAAGCATTATATCTATTCTTTGCATCCCAACACCACAAGAAACTTCATTACCTAACCACTCAAAGTTTAACCCACTTAGTAAGCACTTGTCCAAATCTTTATTAGTACACCTCCCGATATTTTGAACTATGTATGCCTGTAAATGCGTTTCAAATTTTTTGTCATCCTTATATTTTTTTATTAATCTGTGGAGAATGTTTATTTTTTCTTTTCTCCCAGTATAATTATGAATAATGCTATCTACCTTTATTTCTTGGGTCTGAATATCAAAAGTAAAATTTTTTCCTGAAAGGACTTGACGGCTGTTTTTATCTCTCAATAGCTTAAAAAGCCTCTCGCTTTCATATATAGTAATCATAGTATTCCCACGATTACCTTTTAATTTTCGATAAATCAAACTCCATAGCATTTGATTTGGTGATTGAATGTGTTTTATTTCGTCTAAAGCTTCCCATTCCGTCACTCCTTTTGCATATATTTCGAATGGTTCAATTTGTGTTCTAAAAGTCAAAGATTTTATTAGCTCCTTTCTCAAAAATTGCTTGGCATCATTATTATCTAAAAATGAGAGATCTTCTTTAATCTTAAAGATTCCATAAAACTTTCCTTCGTAAACATTTTCTGAGTAATTTTGCTGTAAATAAAAAATTAGAAAGTCATCTTTTCTAACCCTCTGCGAATCCGAGATCATTCCGACCAAATTATTTTCGGTAGTATGGTTTAAGGATGTTGTAGGAGTATTATTAAAATCGATATGACTTTCTTTTGCACCTGTTCCAGCAAATAGATACTCTACATGATATTTAAAAGTATTTGTATCAACTATAAAAACATGTGTTGTTGTCATTTTTTCACCTTCTTAAATAAAGAAACTACACTTTTTATATCTATATAATACAAACTCTTCACCTGTAGCATCCGGATCAAAATATCTTATTCCATCATAACCTTTTGAAAGTGTGTATTCTTTGAGGCTTTTACCATATCTACTTGCTTCTTTTATGAAACTTTTCAACTTTTTTTCTTTAATTAAATTGGCAAAATTGAAATCACCTTTAATTGTCACAATATTATTTTCTGGATTACAAAAATCACTACTATAAAACATAATCAAAGCATTTTTATCTCTACCTAGATATAAACCTTTACTTAATCCACAATTGTATTCAAGCATAAAACGTTCATTATATCCATTTTTCACTATGCTTCTTGCCCCCTTTTTAGAATTAGCTTGGTGATAATATATGTTAGGTAAAAAATTATCAGGATTACTTAAATAATTCCAATGATCTGATGTCCCTTTAAATTCCTTTTTCAAGTAATTAATAATATAATCAGATGAATTTATTTGCATAACTTCTCTTTTCTGTATTTCAAAATCTTTCATCATAGTAATATTCATTTTTTAAATAAAAAAATGTATTCATGTTTGAAAATATAAAATCCTCCAACTAAAGCCCTGTATCTCCAGAGTTCTTTTTGATTCATCTTTCCTTTTGTCTCTTCAAAGTTTTTAATTATAACAGATTTTAAAATATATCCTCTTTTTAAAACCTCATTCATAGTGTAAAATGCTAACGGTATCCATTCACCTTTTGAATATTTATCTCCAATAACTACTGCAAAATATCTACCTTTATCCAATATATCATAGGTGTTATCCACTACTTTACCAAAAAGATTCAAAAATTCTTCTACGGTTTTGGCATTTGATAAATCTTTATTGTTATTACTGAATTTTATAATATTCCAATAAGGGGGATGCATTATTAAGAATTGAACAGATTTTATCCCTCTCATTTCCAATTCCTTTTTAAAATTTAGTTCTGTGCTGTCTGCATTAATAACTTCTGTTTTAACATTGAAAATATTTTTTTCATTACTAATATTTCTATTTGCTAACTCTACTACTTCAGGTAATAATTCAACACCTATTCCGTTTCTCCCTAGTCTCTTACACTCAATTAAAGTTGTACCGCTTCCCAAAAAGGCATCCAAGACCCACTCGCCTTGTTTTGCATATCTTCTCAAAAACTGATTTGGGATTTGCGGGATAAAGTTACCCCAATAACCTGCGTTATGTGCGCCTGACTTGTCTCTTTTATCTAAAATCCATAAACTTTCTGTTAAAATATCGTTATATTCTTTCCAGCGATTAAGGTTTAAATCGTTAATCTTACTATTCTTAATTTCTGTCAATCCCTTTTTCAGTCTGTTAATGTAGTATTTTGCTCTTTCCAGAGTTTGAGCATTTGCTATTTGGTTTAGATCTTCCAATAAGACATCTTTAATAATTTTTACAGTTCCGCCATTAGAAGAAATATTTACTATTCCAATACTGTCTTTTCTTGGATTCTGAATAATATCAATAAGTTTTTCAATTTCCAATTTTAGTTTAGTACCTTCATTAATCTCTTCAATCTTTGTTAGAACTTCTAAAAACCTCTCTTGATTTATAATGGCCTCTTTTCTCCAATTAATTTTATCATTAACTGGCTGATAAGCCAGTACAGAGGTTGTGTCTTCTTTTACAAAGAGCTTCTTATTTCTTTTTTGCTTATATATTACCTTTGTTTTCATCTTTGACCTTATTTTATTATAAACTTCCCTGCATGTCAACTTTTAAATATTCAAAATCTCCCAGAGTTTTTCTTCTCCGGAGATTATTTTTAATTCTACCTGCACCACTAAAAGAGGTATATTCTGGCTTTTGATCTCTGGAAGCCGGATTGAATCTTTCTCTGTAGTAATTAAGAAATCGGCACCAGCTTTTTTCCTTTCCTCTTCGAGTGAAAGAAAGTCATTCTGAGAGTAAATATAATGGTCTGAAAAGAAAAATGCATTTAAAATCTCAACTCCTGAAGATTTCAAAGTCTTCTCAAAAGAAAACGGGTTTCCGATGCCACAGAAGGCAATCACTTTTTTGTCTTTTAAAGAATTCAGGTCGATTTTGGTTTTATCTTTCCAGTTTAGAACTGAGGTTACCTCTAAGATGCTTTCTACAACTGGAGCCTGCGGGTTATTTTTTTTCAAGACATTTTTCAGTTTGTCTCTATAAGGTGACTGATCAACTCTGGTGAATATGAAAAGGTTTGCCCTTTTAAGAGAGGATAAGGGTTCTCTGAGCCTGCCTTCTGGAAAGAGGTTTTCTTTTTCTAAATCGATCGAGGCATCGACCATTAAAATATCCAGATCTCTTTTCAATCTCCAGTGCTGGAATCCATCATCTAAGATCAGAACTTCAGCTTCATATTTATCCTGAGCGATTTTGCCGGAGTTGTATCTATCTTTGCCTATTATTATCGTGGTTTCCGGTAGATAGTTACTCAAAAGGTAGGGCTCATCTCCTACCTCTTCCCATTTTAAGTCGGGGGAGTCAATTCGTTTTAGTTCTTTTGTTCCTTTTGATCTCCTTTTATAGCCCCTGGTCAAAACTGCAAAGTTTATACCTTTGTTTTTTAGTTTTTTAGCCAGATAGAGGACAAAAGGGGTTTTACCTGAGCCTCCTACGGTGATATTACCTACACTGATGACTTTGCCTCTCAACTCTTTTCTTCTGATCAGTCCTGCACTATAGATCGATTTTCGAATTGCATATCCCCATAAGTATATAAAGGAAAGAACTTTCAAAAATAGTGCAAAGATACCCCTTTTATCTTTTGATTCCCAGAAGGATAGAATTTTATTTCTTTTCATCTTTTGTGTTCTCGGATAATAGCTCTAAAAGGAGTTGTACTGTTTTATCTGAGATCCCAGACTGGGAAGATAAAGCCTCCTTAGCCTTTTTACCAAGCTCTTTACGGAGAGTCTCATTTTTTAAAAGGGAAAAGGCTTGTTGATAAAACTCTTCTTCATCTTTTACCATAATCCCTCCCCCGAATTTTAAAAGAAGGTTAGATGCAGATTTGAAATTTTCAATATGAGGTCCGAAAAGAACAGGTATCCCATGGCTGGCTGGCTCCAGGATATTATGCCCACCAACCGGAACCAGGCTTCCACCCACAAAAGCTAATTCTCCTATGCTGTAAAGTTTTTCCAGTTCACCCATAGTATCCAGGAGGATTATTTCAGCTACCTTATCTTTCCGGATTAAGCTTTTCTTAATATAGGATAAATTGAAACCTGAGAGAATTTCCTCTATTTCACCTAAACGCGAGAGATGACGGGGGGCCAAGAGCAAGACCAGTCCTTTATGTTCTTCCCTCAATCCCTTAAAAGCAGAGAGAATTATTCTTTCCTCCTCCGGGTGAGTACTTCCAGCTATGATAAGTCTATCCTCGCTTAGAAGCCCCAGCTTTTTTCTAAGATTAACTTTATCTAAGCCATTTATTCCTAAAATTACCCGGTCAAATTTTAGATTGCCAATAATTTTAGTTTTGCTTTCAACTGCTCCTAACTCCCAGAACCTTTTAGCGTCTTCTGAAGATTGTATTAAGAAAAGGTCAAAATAGGATAAGACTAACCGTGAAAAGCTTTTTATCCGGTGATATCTATTAAAAGATTTCTGGGAGAGACGTCCGTTGATCAAGCTAAGCTTACACCCATATTTCTTTGACTCCCGGATCAGATTGGGCCAGAGCTCGGTCTCCACTAAAACTAAAAGGGAAGGGTTGAGCTTTTTTAACACCTTTCTCAAAATGAAGGGGAAATCCAGAGGGAAATAGAAAATTAAATCAACCTGAGGCAAACTTGCCCTTGCTTGTTTTTTGCCGGTTTTCGTCACAACCGAAACAGCTATGGAGAAATCAGGTTTAAGTCTCTTGAGCTTGGGCAAAATCGTGGCTAAAGCTTTAACCTCTCCGACTGATGCGGCATGAAACCAGATCAAAGGAGAGGATAACTTTTGCTGGAGGGAAATTCTTCCTAAACGTTCTAAAACTCCATGCCTTCCAAATAATCCTCTCAATAGAAGATAAGGGAAGATTATGATAAAGATTAAAGTGTAAAAAAGGTTATAAACAAAATACATTTTTATTTTCCTGTATAATTATTCCCGGACTTAAAGTAATTATCTGCTTTCTCGGTTAGCCGGTTAAGATTTTCCTGCAATTCTAAATTTTTCAAATCGATTTGTTCAGAGGTAAGTTCACCTGGTATATAAATGGGTTTACCTATGATTATCACCACTTTAGAAAATGGTTTAGGGATGATAAATCTATCCCAGCTTTTCAGGGTCCAAACTTTTTCTGCTGAATTGGTGATCGGGAGGATGGGGATTTCACTCCTCTGGGCTATATAGGCTGTCCCGGGTTGAACCTGGAAAGCAGGACCTTTAGGTCCATCCGGAGTGATGGCCAGATCATACCCCTCTTTAGCCTTATTAGCCATCTGCAAAATAGCTTTATATCCTCCGTGAGAACTTGAGCCTCTTACTGTTCCGAATCCTAATCTTTCAATTATGCGGGCGATTATCTCCCCATCTCGATGCTGGCTTATCAGCACCTGGATTTTCTTTCGTCTGTGAGAATAGGAAAGGATTAACATCCTTCCATGCCAGAAAGCATAAAGTACTTTTCCGTTTTCCTCTCTTATTGGTTTAAGATTTTCTTTTCCGATCCACTTTATCTTCAAACTTTTCCCCAAAAGCAAAATGAAAAGAGGTCCTAAAATCGAGACAAAAGATAAAAACATTTTTTCTTTTAAGCTCATAAAATAATTTAAGAAAGCATCTGATTTACAATCTGGGCACCTCTTCGGTAGGCGCCTTTTTCGCCCAATCTTGTTTTCACTTCATTCAACTCTATCTTTATCTTTTTATATTCATCTTTATCTTTCAAAATTTTCTCCATCTCCTGAGCAATTTTATCTGGTTTAGCCTGGGACTGTATGAACTCCGGGACTATCTTTTTCCCTGCTACGATATTTACCATACCGATATGGGGTATTTTCACCAAGGCTTTAGCTAAATGATAGGTAAGGAAACTGGTCTTATATAATACAATCAACGGGGTGCAGGAGATAGCTGATTCTAAAGTAGCAGTACCGGAGGTGGCTAATAAAAGATCAGAATGACTCATCAGGTCATAAGTCAAATTCTCCAAAATTGGCACTTTAAAGTTTTTCTTTTTCAAAAAGTCTTCTACTTTTTGTTTGTCGATTGTAGGAGCCAGGCCAATTGCTATCTGTAGATTTTTTGTTCTTTTTTTCAAAATGACACAGGAGCGAACCATAACCGGAAGGATTTTTTCTACTTCCTGCCACCTTGAGCCAGGGAGAAGCCCAATTAGTATTTCATTTTCCTTTATTTGTAATTCATTTCTGAAATCCTCTTTTGAAAGAGAAGGTTTAACTAAATCCAAAAGTGGATGGCCCATAAAATTAACTTCTACTCCTGCCTCTTTATAAAGTTTTTCCTCAAAAGGGAAGAAGACTACCATCTGGTCAACTAACTTTTTTATAGTATTAACCCTTTTCTTGCCCCAAGCCCAGACCTGGGGGCTGATGTAATAAAGAATAGGAATTTTTCTTTTTTTCACCTCTTTTGCAAACCGTAAATTAAAACCGGGATAGTCTATCAGGATAACCAAATCAGGTTTACACTGGTCTAAATGATTAATTAGTTTTTTCTTGAGCTCTTTAATTAACCCGAGATTTTTTAAGACCTCATAAAAACCCATAAAGGCAAGTTTTGCTATGCTAAATAGAAGGTTCATTCCTTCTTCTTTCAGCTTAACTCCGCCAACTCCGGAATATTCTATGTCTGGATTTATCTTTTTAAGTTCCCGGATAAGTCCTGCCCCGTGCAGATCACCGGAGGCTTCTCCAGCTACGATCAATACATTTTTTTTCATCTGATTTTTTGAAGGTGAAAAGCTGATTTCTTCTTTATCTCTAAGGCTAACTCTAAAGCTTGTTTGGCCTGTTCCCCGGTAACTTGTGGAGTGGTTCTTGTTGCTACAGCATGAAGAAAAGAGGAAAGTTCAGAGGTAAGCATATCCTCACTTTTGATCTC
>JAZDLB010000309.1:0-4700 GCA_043802565.1 Candidatus Zixiibacteriota bacterium
CTCTCATAATAATCCATTCTACCTGAAAGCGAAAAACTCCCACCATTCATTCTAAAATTATTTTCTATAAATCTAACTTCTAAAGTACCTATCCCGATCCTGGCCGGGATTGCTGATTCTATTTTATTCCCACGGTAATCAAGACTTATCTTCTCAAGAGTAAGGTTTTGAGGATATCTGGATATATCCAGATTGCCAAAGAAAATCAAAGAAAGTGAGTTATTGAACATGCGGGTGGTATCTATTCTAACCGAATCACCTTCTAATAAAATCTGGGAAGAAAGTGAATCAAAGGGAATTCCCCAGGCATTTCCCTTCAAGAGGAGTAATTGTATAACTCCCCCTTTTCTGCTGATAAACTTCTTTATTTTCAAATCCGCTTTTAGATCAGAGCAGAAAAGTTTATACCCCCAGATCGAATCGGACTCAAATCTACCTTCCAGTGCAAAATCTGAAAACGGACCATAAGCTAAAAATTCGAATCTTCCTCTACCTTCTATCTCCTTGACAAAGGTTTGACCCTTAAAATCTCTAAGGTCTTTGAAAATCGCTTCTCCTTTCAGGTTTAAAGAATCATTAAAGCCGATCCTACCCTCTCCAACAACCTCAGTGTTCTTATACCAGAGACGAAATTCTTTATCGAACTTTACCTCAGCTATGGATACGGAGAGATTTCCTGAGGCTTTAGAGAAGCTGTAGCGATCAAATTTTCCCGGTTCTAACTCTAAGCTAAAATTCAACCATAAATCCTTCTCATTAAGACCTTTTCCTTTCATATCCAGATTCCCGGAAAGATCACTGTGCAAGGAAGTGGAAACGATATTTGCCAAATCTAAGCTTTCCACCTTCCCCTTGAGTAGATAACTTTCTGGTTTTTCCCCTAAGTTCAATTCTCCGGCAAGCTGAACCGGAGCCCGAAAGGCTTTACCCCGAAGAGAATAAAAGGTGAACCTTTTTCTTTCATAAAGGAAATTGGTTTTTAATCCGCTTAGCTCTTTACCAAACAAATTACCATCTAAAACTACATCACCATTCAACCTGCTCTGATTTCCCTTTACGTATCCCTCTAAATTCAACTTTCCTTTTAGAGCTACCCCGCTAATCTTTTTTACATCTGACAAGTTGAATGGCTCCCCTTTTAAATTTATAGAAAAAGAGAATGGCTTTAAAACAATAACTCCATTCTTTAGTTCTATTCTGGAATCAGCCGTCTCAAGATTTAATTTCTCTAAGGTAACTTCTCCTGTTTTAATTTTAGACTTGAAACTGATTTTTTTTAACCTTAGAATCTCTTTAGTCTTGGCCAGCAAGCTCCCATTTAAAAGATTTAAATTTATCCCCTCTCTATCTTTCTTTAGAGAAAGGGTAAAATTTATGCTGTCCAGGGTGACACTTTTTTGAATGCCCAGCAAACCAAAACTGCCATCTTTAAACAAAATTATGGGGAATGAAAAATTTGAAATGCCGCTAGTCGTTTTTTTCTTTTTTTTCAAAGATGGAATCAGCCAGCGCCCATCCTGGGCTTGTTTTATCTGAACCTTCGGGCGATAGAATTCAACTGTGCTGAAGCTCCATTTTTTCTGGAGGAGATCAAGTGGATTAAAAGTCAGAGTTAACTTCTCCAATTTTAAAAGGGTATATTCAAAACCTTCTTCTACATATTCTACCCGGAGATCTTCCACAACAACCTCTCCCCAGATATAGCCCCGTATTTTACCTATTTTTATTTGAACCGGAGCATCCTTATCAGTCAGGCTGGATAAATATCTGGCAACCTGAGCTTCTAAAAATCTAGTCTGGGTCAATAAAAGATAAAGGGTGAGAAACAAGAAGATTATTATACAGAAAAAAATCAATGAAATTTTATATCTTTTTTTCATCCTTTACCTTTTGGTCCTCATCCCTTCAGAGATTTATAATAATAGTAAAAAAATAAGGGGTCAAGCATAAAATAGCCTTCTGATTAACTACACTCCAGATTATACTTACTCCAGATCTCTATAACAATAGTGATTTAACTCATCTGATATTTGTTTTTAAGCACCCCTGCCATCATTCTTAACCATCTTACGAATAAGAATGTGCAAAAATAAAACATCCATAAAAATTAACTTTTAACTATCAAATCCGATAAAAAATATATCAGTTGCGCTTTTTAAAAATTAAAGATTAAAAAGATGCCGACCAAACCAAAGCTCTTAGTAGTAGATGATGAAGTCTATATCTGCAATATAATCCAGGAGATGCTCTCTCAGGATGAATATGAGGTTATAACCACCAATCTCCCGGAGAAAGCTATACAGATATTAAAAAGCCAGCTTATCGACTTAGTCCTCACCGATCTTATAATGGGAGAAAAATCTGGAGTGGATATACTGAAAAAGTCATTAGAGATTCATCCGGATATCATCGTGATTTTGATGACTGGACAACCTACCATAGAGAATGCAATTTCAGTGTTGAAGATGGGCGCTTATGATTATCTGATCAAACCTTTTAATCTGGAAAGTTTAAGAGCCTCCGTTCGCCGAGGTCTGGAGAAACAAAACCTCTACCGGGAAAATATAAATCTCAAAGAAACAGTTTCCCTTTACAAGATAAGCGAGGCTATGGGCTCAACTATTCACCTGGAATCACTTCTCCAGCTTATTCTGGAAACCTTATCCATGGAGTTCGATACTTACCTGGCTGCAATTTTACTGGTGGAGCGTAAAAGTAAAAATCTGGCTCTTAAAGCCTATTATGGGGTCACTACCAACCCCAGAGAGCTAAACTTTCTACGAGGTGAAGATCCACTTCCTCAATGGGTTATAAAGAACGCTCAGCCAAAGATTTTGAACGAGGGTGAAGAAGAGGGACCAGTTGAAGGGAATAAACGCAGTAGGTCTTATATCTCCTATCCGCTTATGGCAAAAGGAAAGGTTATTGGAGTTCTTAATTTAATCCGTGTAGGCAACTTTTCTGTTTTCTCCCTGGGACAGCTTCATTCACTTTCCATCATTGCCAGCAAAGCCGCTTCTGCTATCGAGAATTCTCTACTCTATGCAAGTTTAGAGGAGACCTACTTGAGCACCTTGACTGCCTTAGCTAATGCAGTGGAGGCCAGAGATGTCTATACCCGAGGTCATACCGAGAGAGTCTGGTATATGACGGAGATAACTGCTCAGGAGATGGGCTGGAACAAGGAGAAGATGTGGGAAGTTAAGATCGGAGGAATTCTTCACGATATCGGCAAAATAGGTGTTCCGGACGCCATATTGAATAAGCCCGGCGAACTGAACCAGGAAGAATTTGAGGTAATGAAAACCCATCCAGCCTTAGGAGCAAAGATCTTAGAAGGAATTTCCTTTTTGGCTCCATCTCTGCCCTACATACTTTATCATCATGAGAGATTTGATGGAAAAGGTTATCCCTTTGGATTAAAAGAAAACAAAATTCCTATTCAGGGCAGGCTCCTGGCTGTAATAGATACATTTGATGCGATGTGCAGTGACAGACCTTATCGTAAAAATGTTGGATTTCCCGCAGCTTTAAAAGAAATTGAAGATTGTTCCGGTACTCAATTTGATCCCGAAATAACCCAGGTCTTTTTAAAAGCCTGGCAGGATAAAAAAATTAATCTTGAAAAACTTAAGAAAAATAGCGGAGAGACCCACCCTCTGATTAACCTCACTACTAAACCAGTCCTATCCAGGTAGAGACGTTTGTAATACATCTCTACCTGTTTATATTATTACTTCAGCATTATCATCTTTTTCGTCTCAAAATTCTCTCCAGCCTTGAAACGATAGAAATATGCCCCGGAGCTAACTTTATTACCTTTATCATTTTCCCCATCCCAGATCACCTGATAATTTCCGGGCATCATCTTATCATTTACTAAAGTTCTCACTTTTTGCCCTGTTAAATTGTAGATAATCAGGGTGGTAGGGATGGGACTGTGAACTATGAACTGTGAACCATAAACCGTGAAGGGTATGGTGGTCGAAGGGTTAAAAGGATTTGGATAGTTCTGACTTAAAGAGACCTTCTCCGGCAGTGTGTTTTTATCCTTTCCCACATCTGACCTGCCTATATTTATGTCCACACCGCAGAAGCTTTTAAATTTTAGTTCTACTTGCGGTCCACTCTGACCTCCATCCGGTGAAGTGGTTAATAGAAAGTAGTTGCCTGGCAAAAGTTTTTCGATTATATACTCACCTTCTGAACTACTAACTGCAGAAGCTACTACCTCCCCTGACTCCGAATAAGCATACACAGAAGCATTTCTTATTGGCTCACCTTCTAGGGTTACCATTCCACCTACATTAAGAAAGCCTTCCTCGGATTGAGTAAGGGTGAAGTCAATATTGGAAGAAGTAGGAGTAACTTCAAGTGCATTTTCTTCTAAAAGAGCTTCTTTATAATACTCGGAAACATAACCTGTACAGGTGCCCAAGACTTTGAAAGACATTATAGGTAGATCTTCTAATACATATTTGCCATCTTCATCCGTAATGGCAATCTGTTCATAATCTGGATTTGGAGAAACCGAGTAAGCGATGATTATGGCAAAAGGTAAACCCAGACCTGACTCTTGATCTTTTACCTGCCCGAAGATTTTTCCTTCTCTCTGATTGCCGTTCCTTTTCATCTGGAAATCCACTCCGGAGTGAATTGAATCTGCTTTCACCTCAATCGGGATAGAATATTTTAATGGA
>JAZDLB010000310.1:0-3147 GCA_043802565.1 Candidatus Zixiibacteriota bacterium
CCCTTCCTGAAAATTAAACCTATCCCTCTTCCGCCAGCCACTCCTACATCTGCTTCTTTTGCCTCGCCTGGACCATTTACCACACACCCCATCACCGCAACTTTAATCGGCTCTTTAATCCTGGCTAATCTTTTTTCCACCTGCTTTACAATCGGCAACAAATCTATTTCCATTCTTCCACAGGTAGGACAGGAGATGAGATATGGACCATACTCTCTTAAATTTAAAGATTTCAAAATCTCATACCCAACTTTAACCTCTTCTACCGGGTCACCAGTTAGAGAGACTCTTATGGTATCACCTAAACCCAGAGAGAGAAGAGTCCCAATCCCGATGGCAGATTTTATCGAGCCTATCCTTACTGTTCCAACTTCGGTTACCCCTAAATGTAGAGGATAATTTCTCTTCTCTGAAAAAAGTTTATAAGCCTCAATCGTGGTCGGCACATCTGAAGCTTTGAGAGAGATAACTATCTCTTGATAGTCTAAATCTTCCAGGATCTTAGCCTGCTCTAAAGCGGTTTCAACCATAGCTATTGGAGTTGCCTTTCCATATTTATTTAAAATAGACTTTGGAAGCGAGGCTGCATTTACCCCTATGCGTATAGGAATTTTCCTTTCCCTGGCAGATTTTACCACTTCTTTCACTTTCCATAAAGCACCTATCGTTCCGGGATTAATCCTCAGTTTATCCACACCAGAATCTAAGGCCATTAATGCCAGCCGGTAATCGAAATGAATATCCGCGACCAGAGGGATTTTTGCCACATTTTTTATAATCGAGAGTGCCTCAGCTGCCTTTTTATCCAAAACCGCTAACCTGACTATCTCACATCCAGCCTTCTCCAACCTTTTTATCTGTTTTAAGGTTGTCTTTACATCTCTGGTGTCAGTAGAACACATCGACTGAACCGAAATCCGGGCGCCACCTCCAATCGGCACCTTTCCTACATAAACCCTTCTGGTTTTATCACGTATGGTAAACATATTGCTTATAATTTCACTTAAATTTCTTTTTGTCAACTATTTTCTTGACATAAAATTTCTTCTTTCTAAATTGGTCTAAAATAAAGGAGAACTAAATGTTTTCCAAATATAAGCTAATTTTTATTCTATTAATCATTATAATCCTTGCAGTAATTATGTTTTTTGCTATACGCCATAGTGTAATGAGCGAGGATAAATTTATAGAAATCTATATCCAGCTATCCATTGCCCAAGTTAAGTTTCAAAATAATCCGGAGAAATTAGAAGCTGGAAGGAAAAAGATTTTTTCTGAATATGAATTTTCTCAAAAAGAGATGGACCGATTTCTAAAATCTTACCGGAAAAATCCAGAAAAATGGGTTAAGCTCTGGGAGAGGATAAATCAGCGTCTATCTGAATTAATTGAAAGGAAAAGAAACCCTCAATCCAGAGTAAAAGCATTTTGAATATGCTCCACCATCTCTTTCCCTGAACTTCTATCAATCGCTATCACATCAAACCTGAAATCACAACCTGGAAATTGATGCTTTTGCAGAAAAGCAGTTGCCACCTCAACAATCTTTTTCTGCTTTTTTAAATTAACCCATCCCTGCGGAGGCCCAAAGGATTTACTTTGACCTGCTTTGACTTCTATGAAAACGATGTAATTTTTATCCCTGGCAATTATATCGATCTCTTTATGACCATACCGGTAATTAGTAAATAATATCTCGAACCCTTTACTTTTGAGATATTCAACCGCCTTTTTCTCCCCGGATCTGCCTTTTTGAACAGTTCTCATTTTCTTCAATCAATTTTAAGAAATTCCTGTTTGACCAGGCATTCCATTACCCTTTTGAAAGATCTGCGATGAATCTTACAGGGACCGAATTTCTGTAAGGCTTCTAAGTGTAACTTTGAGGAATATCCTTTATTCCGGTCAAAAGAAAACTGAGGATATTTTCGGTGTAACCTTTTCATCAAGTGATCCCTCTCAACTTTAGCGATAATCGAGGCCGCCGCACAGGATAATGAAAGGGAATCACCCTTAACCACCGGTAATTGTGGAAGTTTTAAATCAGGTATCTTCTGATTTCCATCTATCAATATAAAATGAGGTGTATCTTTCAGGCTGGAAACTGCTTTATGCATTGCTTTCAAAGATGCTCTTAAGATATTCAGCTTATCTATTTCCTTTTCCTTGACAATCCCCACTCCGAAATCTAATGCATTCTCTTTTATCTTTTTATAAAGCTCCTCCCTTTTCTTAGGAGTAAGTTTTTTAGAATCATCAATCCCCGAAATATCTATATCCTCCGGAAATATTACACACGCCGCCACCACTGGACCAGCTAAAGGACCCCTGCCTGCTTCATCCACACCCGCCACGAGCTTATACCCTTTACCCCAGAGCTCCTTCTCAAAAAAAAGTTTATCCTCTGCTTTTACTTCCCTCGTATCAGTGGATTTGGGTGAGGACATAATTCACTCCTGAGTAACTATATAAATTTCTCTCTGAATAAACTTCTTGAAAAGGAATAAAGATATTACAAAACAGAATAATGCTCCTATTCTTACCGCCCAGATGACTCCCAGGGTCTGTCCTAAAGTTCCGGCTAAAAAGCTCCCTATGGGCATAGTCCCCATAAACATCATAGTGTAAAAACTCATAACCCTTCCCCTGAGCCCATCCGGGATAATCTCCTGCAATAAGGTGTTGGACGTAGCAACCACAGAGATCATACCCCAACCTGCACCCATTAAAAAGATAAGTGATAAAAAGAAGCTCCTGGATAAAGAGAAAAGAGAAAGAGCAATAAAGAAAACTATTATTCCAGCCTGCATATATTTCAGCTTCTCCTCTGCTTTTCTTGAAGCCAAACCTAAACCAGCAGTGATGGCTCCGATCCCGGCGGCAGACATAAGAAATCCCAAACCTGAGGCACCTGCTTTTAAGATATCACGTGCAAAAACTGGCATCAATACTGCATAGGAAAAACCAAAGATGCTCATAGATGAAACCATAAGGATCAAAGCTAATCCCCTTTTATTTCCTATTATGTAAGAAATCCCCTCTTTGAAGCTAATTAAAAAAGAGCTATTCTTAGATTGAGAAACCACATCTTTCATCCTCATCAGATTGAGTCCGATTATCACTGCTATATAACTTAATCCGTTGATG
>JAZDLB010000311.1:0-2238 GCA_043802565.1 Candidatus Zixiibacteriota bacterium
GATAATTAACACCTTCTTAAGGAAGACCACCCGGCTCCTGGGTGGTCTTGTTTTTTTATATTTTTCGTTGGGGGTTAAATTTTCCTCATTTTAGCGGATAAAAGCTTTTTGGGACTACTCCCTTTACTCCTTGAAGGGCGAAATCTTTTGATTCTGAGCTGATTTCGTGCCGGATCACTAATATTTGTTAAGCATGATTTTCTAATGAACAGGGGGGATATCGTTATATAAATAGTGAAGAATTAAACTCTGGTGGATTAGTTTTCCAATTTTTTAGGAGGTCTAAAGGTTTCCATTACAGAATGAGTCAAACGAAAAAAAGACCCACATGGGGGATAGTCCCCCTCATGCAAACTGGGTCTTTCGGGTAGTAAGTTCTTTGAGATTTTTTAAAAAAGCAAAATCTTTTACTCTTCTTCTTTCTCCAGAAGGAGATTTCTCATTAGCTCGTCGATCCTTTCGATCCTGAAAGGCTTGGCTAAATATCCATCTGCTCCCTCTATCAGGGCTTTGTCCTCCGGGTAGGCGCTGGAGTATGCGGTTATCATTATCACCGGGGTTTTCATATCCCCTTCCTTAATCTTTTTCATCAAGCCAATTCCATCCATATAGGGCATCTTAATATCAGTGATGACTAAATCGAAATGCTCTTTCTGTAAAATCTCCCAGGCCTTTTCTCCGTCCTCTGCGGCCGTAGAGAGATAGTCTAAAGAAGAAAGGGTATCGATGAGCATATTTCTCAATACCTCATCATCATCCACCACTAATATTCTCTTAAGGCTTTTCTTGTTTTCGTCCTCAGGTTTTCTACGACCTAATAGATTCTCAATTGCCTCTTCCATCTTTCCGATACGGAACGGTTTGGCTAAGAAACCATCCGCTCCTTTCTGCAGAGCTTGTTCCATAGTATAGTTGTAATTATACCCGGTGATTAGAAGAACTGGCAGGTTTGGGTCCTTGGATTTAATAGATTCCACCAGAGAAAAGCCGGTCATTTTGGGCATCCTTATATCGGCAATTACAAGGTCCATCTTCTGCTGATTTATAAGGTTCAAAGCCTCTTCCCCATCCTTAGCTCCGAAAGTATTATAGCCTAAAGCAGATAAAGTATCAATCATCAGCTGCCGAACCTTCTCCTCATCATCCACGATCAAAACTTTAGTCCCTTGATTCATAAAGACCTCTACTTTGTTTGTGTAAACTTATGTCTCCATATCTTTTTATCGTATTTTTTGGGAATTACTTTAAGGAGAATAAAAGAAAATTAAGGAAAGGTTTTCAGGAACGGATCAGATTCAAGACCTCAGATTTCTTTTGTTCCATCAACTCTTCTGTATCTGCCTCTAAGTTCAGGCGAATCAAGGGCTCGGTATTGGAAGGTCTCAGGTTAAACCACCAATCTGGATATTCTACAGTGAGTCCATCTAAGTGGTCGAATTTGGCATTTTTATAATAAGATTCGATATTTTTAAGTTTATGGGGAATATCCCCGACCCGGGAATTTATCTCCCCGGTCCTGAAATAAGGATCAATTAAGCTTACCAGTTGAGAGAGTGGCTTATCTTCTTCGGAGAGAAGCTCCAGGCAGACCAGAAGGGCAATCATGCCAGAGTCAGCGTAGAAGTTTTTGCGGAAGTAGAAGTGTCCAGAATGTTCTCCTCCGAAAATGGCGTTATATTTTTTCATCAAAGGTTTTATCAGGGCATGTCCAACTGGAGTGCGGATGCCCTTTCCACCGTTTTCCTTGATTATTCGGGGAACGATCCTGGAGCAGGTCAGGTTATACAATATGGTTGCCCCTTTTTCCTTCTTCAATAAATTCTTGGCTACCAGAGCAGTTACTAAATCACCTCCTAAGGGAGAGGTTTTCTCATCTACTAAGAACATCCGGTCTGCATCTCCATCAAAAGCCACACCCAGATCTGCTTTCTCCTCTAAAACTTTCTGTCTTAAGGGAGCGATATTCTCCGGCTCTATAGGGCTGGGGGGATGGTTGGGGAAAGAACCATCTAATTCGAAGAACATCGGAATAATCTGACAGGGAAGATAAGAAAAAAGCTCTGGCAATATCTTGCCAGCAATTCCGTTTCCCGCATCGATTGCTATCTTAAAGGGTTTGACATTCTGTGGCTGGATGAAAGATAGAAGATGCTGGATATAGTCAGTCTGGATATCCTGTTTTCTTATCTCCCCTTTTTCCTTAGTAATTAGAAATCCACCTTTAAGGATAATCTCTTT
>JAZDLB010000312.1:0-4627 GCA_043802565.1 Candidatus Zixiibacteriota bacterium
TCAGGTAAGGCTAAAGCTTTACACTCCAGACAAAATTCTATCTCCAATCAAACCTATACCTCTTAGTCTTGTAGGTCAAGCATGCCCGCCCTTCGATTAACTCAGGGTGGTGAGTCTTCGACCCTGAGCTCAAACCGAAGGGCAGAACCGAACCGCAGGACTGCTTGACAAAAACAACTCTCTTTGTGACCGTCGTATCCCCTGACCCGACAAGGGAAAGAGAACTTGCCAGATCAGGGGACCTGGCAAACACCATAAGTTCTGCATCCATAGGATACACTCCATAATCTACTTCCAATCAAACCTGTACCTCTCAGATACATATTTCAGAGCTTCTTTAGAGAGCGAATTTTTCATCAGCTCATCTATCTCCTTAATCCTCCATCTCCAGAAATTAACCATCTCTCTATAAAATATTTGATTAAACAATTTTCAGATCATCTCAAGCAATAGCATAAGGCCTTAGGATTTTGGAAATAAAAAAAGTCCGCCTTCTGGCGGACTTTTTTATAAAAACTATGTTACTAAGATTTTATTTTCTTCTTCTTACGTAGTTAAACGCTCCTAAGCCTAAAAGACCGCTCCCTAATAGGATAATTGTTCCTGGCTCAGGCTGGGCTATAATGTAACTCTCATCCACACCTGAGATTCTTGAAGCATGAACATAAAAGTTATCATAATTGTCCTCTACATAAGGAGAACTGCCATAATCTCCTCCATTGCTTGCAATCATATCAACTGTCACCGGTGAGGATATACCTCCAGGTAAATAATCAGTTATGATTGGTATCCATCCACTCTCTCCCCAAAAATATGAACCTATTTGGTTTCCTTCTCTCAGGAATCTAAATTTCCCGGATTGGTCAGAGGTGGGTATAACTCCTACATTTTGAACTCCGCCATCTAAGCGCCAGTAGGAGATATAGGGCTGAGAATTATTTACCTCCCAGGAACGATACATAACCATTTGATATGAACCATCCATGGCATTAAGAACAAACCCAGCATCGCTGAAACCTGCATTAAAAACTGCCAGGGAGAAATCCACTTGTATATCATAGTTACCCGAGATGTTGAACTTAGAAGAAACCACACCTGCACTAACTGGAGTTCCTTCTTGAGCAGTTAGTTTCAAATAACCGTTTTCAACTGATGCAGAACCGCCCAAACGTGAATAATCATTCCACAAATCGGAATTAAATGAATCGAACCTATCATTCAACAGAAACTGGGAATAAGCAGATGTAGCTAATATTAAGCTTATTGCCACGCTCAAAACTAAAATTTTCTTTTTCATATCTCACTCTCCTTATCTAATTTTTCTGTTATAAATATAAGCAATTAATATGCCAAAACCCTGAATTATGTTTAAATCCATAACTTGTTGATATAAAACAAATTAGAAGTACCGATATCTGCCAAAATTATTTAATCAAAATCTTGGGCTTTAGATATGTTCAATTTGCTGACAGACTCAATTTAGCAAAATCGGGATTTTAGACTTAACTCATTGAACATTAAAAGATTAAGGATTTGCTTTTTTGCGTTCAGACAAATGACATTTTTAATATTAATCTGACACAGGAAAAAATTACTTCTTTAAATGAAATATATTCCATTTTTTGACCATTGTTTATTCACATTTCCAAAAACTTATAAAATCTTAATTCTTTAATATTCAAAGAGATACATTCAAAACTTGTATAGTTATTTAGTGTAGGCATACCTTTTGCTAAAAATTTGAACAGAATTTAGTTAAGATTTTCTTTATGTTGCCGAATTGACTCAAAAGGATAAGCTATGTCCCAGGAAGGGGCGATAAAAAGCAAAAGAGCATATCCACTAAGAATGGACTCAAGCAACTTTAGCCGGAGGCTAAAGACAAACTGCCGGAGAAGAAAAGGGGGGTTTTTCAAGTCATTTAGAATCCAGGATATTACTTAAACTGTTTTTTAATTTAAAACAATTCTATGATCGATTTACATACACATCTTCTTCCGGGAATAGATGATGGAGCAAAATCTATGGAGGAAGCAGTCCAGATGATAAAAGAAGGAAGGAAAATAGGGATAACTGCAATCTGCACCACACCCCATCTTTCAACCAATTTCAAGAAAACTAAAACGGAAAAAGTTGTAGAGATTTTCTTAAAACTTCAGGAAAGAATGGCTCAAGAAAAAATTGATATCCAGCTCTATTTAGGAAGCGAGATAGATTTGAGGGAAGATCTTAGCTCAATGAAAGACCTCCCTTGCTTCTTCCTGAACCATACTCAGAAATATTTATTCCTGGAACTCCCCTTAGGAGAATTCCCTTCCTTTACAGAGAGGATACTTTTCTCCTTACTTATAGAAGGTCTATCTCCAATTCTGGCACATCCGGAAAGAAGTTTAAATCAAGAAATTGACTTTGAAAGATTAGAGAAGTTAAAAGATTCAGGAATTCTGATCCAGCTTAACGCTGGCTCCCTTTTAGGAAGTTTCGGCAAAAAAGTTCAAAAGTCAGCTTTGAAATTATTAGAAAAAGACCTGGTGGATCTGTTAGCCAGTGATGCACACGATTCAAATAACCGACCTATAACCATTCTATCAGAAGCTTTTAAAAGGATAAAAAATGATTTTGGAGAGGAAAAAGCAAGAGAACTTTTTGAGGAGAATCCTAAAAAGATCCTTCGAGCGGAAGATATCGAAAGAAAAATGAGAATAAAATACTTCTAACAAAGGTGGTAAAAATGAAAAGAGTGAAAAAGTTAATCAGCCTGGGTTTGGTAATCTATCTATTCTTTTTTCAGGTATCGAATTTAGTCTGGGCTCAGGTGGAAGAAAACAAGGAAACTTTGAGAAATACCGGCTCGAGCTATTTTCTTGCTCCCGGAACTAATAACCAGCTTTTAATCAAAGTGAATGTCTGGGGTGAGGTATTTAAGCCAGGGATAGTGGAGGTGCCGGATAATACCGATCTGCTCTCTCTGCTTTCCATAGCAGGAGGACCGACTGAAAATGCTAAGCTCAGCAAAGTCAAAATCCTGAGACGTTTTTCCCAGAACAAAACCATCACCGTGAATGTCAAAGATTGTGTTCGAGATGGTAAAGCAGAAGAGATACCTTTAATCAAACCGGGGGACACAGTCATAGTTCCTCGAAACAGCTTCCATACGGTTACAAAATACATAACCTTTGTCTATAATTTGGCAGTTATAGCCAGCGTGATTAAACTTTTTACTCAATAAAAGGAGTTATAAATTGGAAGAGCAAAATAGAATAGCCCAGGTTCAAAAAGAAATTTCCTTTCAGGACTACCTGATAATCCTGAAGAGAAGAGGGTGGATTATAATCAGTTCTTTTTTAATAATCCTTCTCTCTGCTGGAATCTTTTCTTTTACCGTTCAACCGGTCTACGAGTCTTCTACTACCTTGATGATCGAGGAAGATGGAGGGATGAAGAAAGAGATTTTTGAGATCTCCTCTTACTTAAAGCAGGAGACGATGATCAAAAACCAGGTAGAGATACTTAAAAGTCGAACCCTGACTGAATCGGTTCTTCAGGTCCTTTTATCCTCCCCCTATAAAAGAGTCTGGGAAGCAAAAGTTATAGGGGAAAGAGCAGATAGGGTCAAAACTAACGATATGGTCTTGATCCTGCAGAACAATATCAAGGTAGTGCCTTTAAAAGAGACTGATATAATTCAGGTCAAAGCAACTGCCCCGGACCCTGATCTGGCTGCATTTTTAGTCAACACTATTGCAGAAGAATATTATAAACAAAGTCTCCAGATCAGCCGGGGTGAGATCACCGAAGTGCGTCAGTTTTTAGAGAAACAGCTTTCGAGCATCCAAAAAGAGTTGCAGCAGGCTGAGGAGGCTTTAAGAACATATAAAGAGCAAGAAAAGGTCGCCGCCCTACCTGAAGAGACCGAAGAGCTGGTAAAACAGTTAGCCAATTTTGAGTCTATGTATAATGAAGCAAAGACCGATCTGGAAGCTAATCAGAAAAGGCTTTCCTATATGCAAAACCAGCTTTCGGAGAGAAAAAGCCATTTAGTGGAAGATGTATCTCAGATCTCCAGTCCTTTGATAACTCATCTACGGCAGGAGATGGCAAATTTAGAAGGGATGAGAGCAGGATTTTTAGCCCAGGGTTTCCCGGAAGACCATCCCAAGATGGTAGAAACAGTCAATCGAATAGAGGATATAAAGCAGAAGCTCATAAAGGAAACCACCCAGTTAATTTCTAAAGAGCTTTCTTCTTCGGACCCTTTAGCCTATTCCCGGGAGTTAGTGGAGAAGATTTTAACCCTGGATATAGAGATCCAATCTTTAACTGCTAAGTCAGAGGCATTAAAGAGAATTGTGGATACCTACTCAAATAATCTCAACAACCTGCCGGAGAAAAGCCTTAAATTAGTTCGCCTGGAGAGAAATGCCAAAGTAGGAGAAAATATCTTCTTAATGTTAAAGGAAAAATACGAAGAATCACGCATAAAAGAAGCCGGACAGATCGGAAGTGTGAGGATCATAGATAAAGCCTTACCTACGGAGAACCCCATAAAACCTAAGAAGAAGATAAACATTCTTTTAGGCGCGCTCTTAGGTCTGGGATTGGGTCTGGGTATGGCATTTTTTGTGGA